>CAZZVF010000216.1:0-5821 GCA_964657355.1 uncultured Buchnera sp. | reverse complement strand
CCGATCTCAATGCATCAAGGCAAGCCATGCCTTCAACCTACTCGATGCCCGCGGCGTTATCAGCGTTTCCGAGCGAGCCTCCTACATTTCCAGGGTGCGAACACTGGCCAAGCGGTGTTGTGAGACCTGGCTGGAAAACACCTGATTTCCGATCCTGCTCGAGTCACGGACCGGCAGGCTGGTGACAAACGAGCGGGGCCCCGCTAAGTTCTACCCGACGCCGCACGCTTTCTACCAGCAAGCATCGGACCGGATCTTGGCGAACCAGCTGAACATCAAGAGCGAGGATGGTTACCGCCTTGCGACCGAACTCGCGGCACTTACAGGTGAAAGCCTCACCTCAGTCGTGACCGAAGCCCTCCGTGAGCGTTTGGACCGGGAGCATCGGAGTCGCGATCGGCTCACGCGCTTGAATCGGCTTGCAAGTCTGGCCTCGGAGATCAGAGCCAGTCTCCGCGTGCAGAACGCCGCAGCTTCACTCTACGACGGAAATGGCATGCCGAGGTGATCGTTGATACGTCCGCCCTGCTTGCAATCCTGCTCGACGAACCGGAAGCATCCCGCATGCTCGAGGCCATCGTCGACGCCCCGACGTTGCGCATGTCGGCTGCAAACTGGTTTGAAGTAGCGATGATCGTTGAAGAACGCGGCGGCCGCCTCGCAAGCTTGCGACTAGATGAATTTCTACGCACTGCACGGATCGAGATCGCGTCCGTAACAGCGTCACAAGCCGAGTCTGCACGCCAGGCCTGGCGTCATTTTGGCCGGCACAGGCACTCGGCGCGCCTCGATTTCGGCGATTGCTTTGCCTACGCGCTGGCCAAGACGGATGGTGACAAATTGCTTTACACCGGCGAGGATTTTGCCCGCACCGACGTAGAGCCGGCGCTCAAGGAAGCCTGAGAATGCCAGCGTTTCTGCTCGAACTGTTCAGCGAAGAAATTCCCGCCGGCATGCAGGTCAAGGCAGCGGCGGATCTCGACCGTTTGCTGTGTGAGGCGCTGTCGGCCCTCGTACCGACCAACATAACTGTATTCTCCGGACCTCGGCGCATTGCATTCTCGGCAACCGTCGAACCGAGCATCGCGGCAGCTTCAAGCATCGAGCGCGGACCGAGAACAACCGCTCCGGAACAGGCGCTTGCCGGATTCCTGAGGAAACATTCGGCTACGCGTGAAAGCCTGCGCGAAGAGGGCGGCTTCTGGATCCTCAACAAATCGCGTGCTTCGGTCAGCGCTTCCGATGCGATCGCCGCGGCCGTCCCGGCGTTGTTGCGGCGTTTCCCGTGGCCGAAGGCTATGCGGTGGGGTGGCACAAGTCAGTTCACCTGGATTCGTCCACTCCGACGGATTATTTGCCTGCTCGATCACGCCGTGGTTCCGTTCGACCTCAGCACCGGGAGCGACGACGGGCACGGGCTTACTTCAGGGCGTGAAACCGAAGGGCACCGATTCCATACCGCGGCACCGATTACGCTCCAGCAGGCCCACGACTGGGAACAGGCACTGCTTTCCCACAACGTCGTCGCCTCGGCCGACACCCGCAGAGACATAATCGTCCAAGGTTCGGCCACGCTGGCGCAGTCTCACGGGCTTGAGATTGTCGAAGATGCAGGCCTATTCGATGAAGTTTCGGGGCTCGTCGAGTGGCCAGTCCCGCTGCTGGGCCGTATCGATGATGAATTCATGGATCTTCCCGCGGAAGTTATGCAGGTCTCCATGCGGGTCAATCAGCGCTATTTCGCGACCACTCGAGCCGGAAGACCTGCGCCGCACTTCGTTTTCGTCGCCAACATTGACGCCAGCGATGGCGGCGCCGCGATCATTGCCGGGAATGAACGCGTGCTACGGGCTCGTTTTGCCGACGCACGCCACTTCTGGAATGTCGATCGCAAGACACCCTTGCAGGATCGTATTCCTGTGCTGGCCGGCGTGACGTTCCATGCGGAGCTTGGAACGCAGTTGCAACGCGTGCAACGACTGGAAGCCTTGGCAGCGCATATCTCGTCGCTGCTTGGTGCTGATGACGCGCTTTGCAGGCGGGCAGCTCTTCTCGCGAAGGCTGACCTTGCAACAGGGCTCGTGGGCGAGTTTCCCGAACTGCAAGGCGTTATGGGCAGCTATTACGCCATTCATGATGGAGAAAACTCCGAGGTAGCGGAGGCCATACGGCGGCACTATGCGCCCAGAGGTGCCTCGGATGCAGTCCCATCCACTCAGACCGCTATTGTTGTGTCGCTTGCGGACAAGATCGACCAGTTGACGTCGTTCTTTGCGGTGGGACAGCGTCCCACCGGCTCGGGCGACCCATTCGCACTCCGCAGGGCGGCTCTCGGGGTGACCAGAACTATCCTGGAAAACAATTTACGACTGCCACTACGTGACGTCGTCGCGAGGGCTGCCGATCTGACACATGCGACGCTCGACGCGTCCTCCAGGGAAGTGTCAGAGACTTTAGACCGCGCCAAACTTGTAGATGATGTATTCGCATTCATTGCTGAGCGTCTTCGCATCCAGCTTCGAACCGACGGAGCGCGACACGACGTTTTATTGTCGGTCTATGCGGTTGCGGACGGCGATGATCTGGCACTGCTAGTTCAGCGCGCCGACTCGATCACCCGCTTCATCGCCACGGAGGCAGGCAGAGATTTGTTGGCTGCCGCCAAGCGGGCGGCAAACATCCTTCGCATAGAAGAGCGAACAGACGGTCCATTCGGCGAGCAGCCCAATCGGGAGCAGATGATGGAAAGCGCAGAATTCGCGCTGGCGGACGCTCTTGGTGACGCTACACAAAGGCTGGCTGGCGCTCTGAGCCACAATCGTTTCGACGAAGCGATGACAGCTCTTGCAACGCTTCGAGCCCCGGTCGACGAATTTTTCGACACGGTGACGATCAATGACCCAAATCCCGTTCTACGCCGAAATCGTCTTGTGCTTCTTGCCGCCCTGCGCCGAACAATGGATCGAGTTGCTGAGTTTTCCCGGATCGAGAGCTAGGTGATCCACGCATGAGGCCGGCCGCAGAAAATGCGAAACCAGACACAACTCGGCTGCCCGCTTGGTTGCCGGTCCACTCCTAGAGGAGCAATAATAATGACCAAATGGGTTTATAGTTTCGGTGCCGGCCACAATGAAGGCCGTGCTGACATGCGCAACCTTCTTGGCGGCAAGGGGGCAAACCTTGCCGAGATGGCGAACATCGGCTTGCCGGTCCCTCCTGGTTTTACGATTACCACTGAGCTCTGCACCGAGTTCTACAAGAACAATCGGCAATATCCGGCTGATCTCGACAATCAACTGCACGCCGCACTGAAGCTTATTGAAGACGCTGTGGATCGGAAGTTCGGTGATCCGGCCAAGCCGCTTCTGGTCTCGGTGAGGTCGGGTGCCCGTGTGTCCATGCCCGGCATGATGGATACGGTGCTCAACCTCGGCCTTAACGATGAAACCGTCGAAGGGCTTGCTGCGATTTCTGGGGATCCCCGATTTGCCTGGGATAGTTTTCGCCGTTTTATCCAGATGTTCGGCAGTGTCGTTCTCGGCGTCGATCATCACAGGTTCGAAGAGATCATCGAGAACATCAAGATCGACGCCAACGTCATCGAGGATACGGCGCTTTCTCCCGATCATTGGCGTAGGGTCGTCGAGCAATACAAGGAAATGGTAGAGGCCGAGACCGGAAAGCCATTCCCGCAATCGCCGATCGATCAGCTATGGGCAGCCATTGGTGCTGTCTTCGGCAGCTGGATGAACCCGCGCGCCAACACCTACCGCAGGCTGCATGACATTCCCGCCGACTGGGGCACGGCCGTCAACGTTCAGGCCATGGTGTTCGGCAACATGGGGGAGGACTGCGCAACCGGCGTATGCTTCACGCGCGACCCTTCGACCGGCGAAAACATATTCTATGGCGAGTTCCTCGTGAATGCGCAGGGAGAGGATGTGGTTGCCGGCATCAGGACTCCGCAGCCACTGTCGCAGGCCGCTGCAAAGCCTGGTGAAATCTCGATGGAGAAGGCGCTACCGGGCGCATATGGCGAGTTATGCGAGGTTCGCGAGACTCTTGAACGCCATTACCACGACATGCAAGATATCGAATTCACGGTTCAGCAGAACAAACTCTACATGCTGCAGACGAGAACGGGCAAACGCACTGCGGCCGCGAGCCTGCGCATCGCCGTGGAAATGGCGTCAGGCGACCTGATCACGCGAGAGGAAGCAGTCAGCCGGGTCAATGCGCAAGCGCTCGATCAGCTCCTGCATCCAACACTCGATCCGAAGGCTCCGCGTACGATCTTCAGCAAAGGCCTGCCTGCAAGCCCCGGCGCGGCATCAGGCACTGTTGTGTTCAGTGCCGACGACGCCGAGATGCGGGCTGCCAAAGGTGAAGCCGTCATTCTCGTGCGCATCGAGACCAGCCCCGAGGATATCCATGGCATGCACGCCGCACGTGGCATCCTCACAACCCGCGGCGGCATGACAAGCCATGCGGCAGTGGTTGCTCGCGGCATGGGACGCGCGTGCGTCGCAGGCGCAGGCGGCGTCAGCGTCGATTATGGCGCACGCACCCTTTCCGCCGGCGGCAAGACCGTCCGAGGCGGCGAGATGATCACCATCGATGGAGGCACTGGCGAGATCTTCCTGGGACAGGTCGCCACCGTGGAACCAACGATGTCCGGTGATTTCGCGACGTTGATGGAATGGGCCGATCAGTTCCGAACACTCCGTATCCGTACAAACGCCGAAACCCCCCTGGATGCGGAGACGGCACTCAAGTTCGGTGCAGAAGGCATTGGACTTTGCCGCACAGAGCACATGTTTTTCGCACCAGAGCGCATCAGTGCCGTACGGCAGATGATCATGGCTCATGATGAGGGCGGCCGCCGCGCCGCACTCACCAAACTGCTTCCGTTCCAGCGGCAGGATTTCATCGAGCTGTTCCGTATTATGGCGGGGCTGCCTGTCACCATCCGGCTGCTCGACCCGCCGTTGCACGAATTTCTGCCGCATGGCGACCAGGAGATTGCGGAGGTCGCGGAGGCTCTCGGCCAGGATGTCGAACAGATGCGAAGGCGCGCCGCGGAGCTCGCCGAAGCAAACCCGATGTTGGGCCATCGTGGCTGTCGTCTGGGTATCTCATACCCCGAAATCTACGAGATGCAGGCGCGCGCGATCTTCGAGGCCGCTCTCGAAATCGCCCGCGAGACAGGACGTCCCGTCGTACCTGAAATCATGATCCCGTTGGTCGGCACGCGGCGTGAACTGGAGATTACCCGCACGCAGGTCGACCGGGTCGCGCGTGAGGTCTTCGAGAAAGCCAACAAGACGCTCGACTACACGGTGGGGACAATGATCGAGTTGCCGCGGGCTGCTTTGACGGCCGACAAGATCGCTGAAGTTGCCGACTTCTTCAGCTTCGGCACGAACGATCTGACGCAGACGACTTTCGGCTTGTCGCGCGACGACGCGGGCAAATTCCTGCCGCACTACGTCGAAGCGGGCATCCTCCCGAAAGATCCCTTCGTCTCCATCGACATGGAAGGTGTCGGCGAACTGGTTCGCATTGCCAGCGAAAAGGGCCGTACCACGAAGCCCGACCTCAAACTGGGCATTTGCGGCGAACATGGTGGCGACCCGGCGAGCATTGCCTTCTGCCATGGGCTCAAACTCGATTACGTCAGTTGCTCACCGTATCGGGTGCCGGTTGCTCGCCTGGCAGCAGCGCAGGCAGCCCTCGCAAAGTAAGTGAGTTGAGTGAGTGGCCTGGCGCGCAAGCCAGGCCACTCATGGTCAGGCTCCAACAGCGCGTTTCATGAAGGCAT
>CAZZVF010000215.1:0-5822 GCA_964657355.1 uncultured Buchnera sp. | reverse complement strand
GTATTTCGTGATCCTTGGCGGCGATGAGTGTCGCCCAATCGTGCTCGCCCGGTTGCGTGGTCCAGCCAAAACCGTGGCTGTCGGCCACGAACGCGCCGTATTCGGAGGCCTGGACCATCATCTTTTTCGGAACGCAGCCGACATTGACGCAGGTGCCGCCCCAGTAACGTTCCTCGGCGATGGCGACGCGGGCGCCGTGGGATGCCGCGATGCGGGCGCAGCGGACGCCGCCGGAGCCACCGCCGATGACAAAGAGGTCGTAGTCGAACGTCATCGGGGTTCCTGAGGTTTGGGACGCGCAGATGGGCCGACCCGGATTTTCGCCGGGGCCGTGCCGCGCTTCACTCTAGCTTAACCAATGTGTGGGATGTTAGGCGCACCATGCCACCAGCAAGCGCCCTACCCCCCGATGCCACCGAGTGCCAGGTACTTGATCTCCAGGTAGTCCTCGATGCCGTATTTCGACCCTTCGCGGCCGAGACCGGAGGATTTGACGCCGCCAAAGGGGGCTACCTCGGTGGAAATGATGCCTTCGTTGATACCGATGATGCCGGCTTCGAGGGCTTCGGCGACGCGAAACACGCGGCCGACGTCGCGCGTGTAGAAATAGGCGGCGAGGCCAAACTCGGTGTCGTTTGCCATCTCGATGGCGTCTTCTTCCGTGGCGAAGCGGAACAGGGGTGCGACCGGCCCGAAGGTCTCATCGCGAAAAATGTCGGCTTCGCGTGGGACGTCCGCCAGGATAGTGGGCTCATAGAAGTTGCCGCCGAGTGCGTGTGGTTTGCCGCCGGTGACGATCCGGGCGCCGCGCTGGATGGCGTCGGCCACGTGGGCTTCGACTTTTTCGAGCGCCGCGGCGTTGATGAGCGGGCCCTGGGTAATGCCCTCGTCCATCCCGTTACCGACAAGCAGGCCCTCCACGGCGGTTTTCAGCTTGGCCGTGAAGGCGTCGAAGATGCCGTCCTGGACCAGAAGGCGGTTGGCGCAGACGCAGGTTTGGCCGGTGTTGCGATACTTGCTGGCGAGCGCGCCCTTGACCGCCTCATCGAGGTCCGCGTCGTCGAATACGATGAAGGGAGCGTTTCCGCCGAGCTCCATGCTGGTTTTCTTGATGGTGGGCGCGCACTGGGCGAGGAGTTTGGCGCCGACTTCGGTGCTGCCGGTGAAGGTGAGTTTCCGCACCTGTTGGTTCGACGTCATTTCCGCACCAATGTCGGTGGCAGGACCGGTGAGGATGTTGCAGACGCCTGCGGGCAGGCCGGCGCGTTCGGCGAGCACACCGAGAGCAAGAGCGGAGAAGGGCGTTTGAGTGGCTGGGCGGATGACGCCGGTGCAGCCCGCGGCCCAGCCTGGTCCGGCCTTGCGGGTGATCATGGCGGCCGGGAAGTTCCAGGGCGTGATGGCCGCGAAGACGCCGATCGGCTCCTTCTGGACGATGATCCGGCGGCCGGGCAGATGCTGCGGGATTGTGTCCCCGTAGACGCGCTTGGCTTCCTCGGCGAAAAATTCGATGAAGTTGGCGGCGTAGGCGATTTCGCCGCGGCTTTCAGCCAGGGGCTTGCCTTGTTCGGCCGTCATGATGATGGCGAGATCTTCCTGGTTCTCCATC
Source organism: uncultured Buchnera sp. (assembly GCA_964657355.1). Lineage (GTDB taxonomy): Bacteria > Pseudomonadota > Alphaproteobacteria > Acetobacterales > Acetobacteraceae > BOG-908. Next base: position 4,213 of record CAZZVF010000215.1, on the reverse strand, counting down.
ATGAGGTCGAACAGCCGGCGGAGCGGCTTCTGGCGCTCCTTGGCGGTAAGCTTGCGCCAGGATTTCTGTGCGACGGAGGCGGCTTCTATGGCGCGCCTCGTCTCGGCGGCACCCATGCTGGGGACTTCACCGATCAATGCGCCGTTGGCTGGGTTGCGCACGCCGATTGTGCGGCCGCTATCGGCCGGGACCCATTTGCCGGCGATGAGATTCGCCTGACGAAGGAGGTCCGCGTCCCTGAGCGGGAGCGGTATGGACGGGTTCAGCATACGACAGTCCTCGTTGGTGGTTCGGCGTCGGTGGTTCCGGTTTTATCGGCGCAGACCGAGGGATCTGTGCACAGCACCCGCAGTTTGAAAGGGCGAGGGCTTTATCGGATGGGCGCCTGGGCGGCTGAGCAGCATGCTGCCACGGCTGCCTTGCCGCTGGCCGTGACGGCGGTGAGATAGAGGGTGACCTGGCCCAGCAACTTGTTTTCGAAGGCGACGCGTACCGGGACAGGGGGTGCGCCGGGTATCACGTTGGCGAGCCATGCCGTGCCGTGACGGGGTTTTTTCAGGTCGTCCTCGTTTTCGTCCTTGATGAAGCCTCCGAGTTGTTGCCCCTCGAAGTCGCATCGTAGTGCGTCACCGGAAAAGCTGGAGCGGGAGGTGTGTTCGAGTTTTTCCTCGCCGGTGGTGTGGACTGTCTGGGAAGCTAGGCGGCGACCATCGAACGTTGTGACGCTGCCTTCGCAACGGCCAGTCTGGGCGACCTGCCGAACCAGGAGTGCGACGGCACTGAGGGTGTCGATGGTGTGCGCCGTCTGCGCCACAGGCACCACGGTGCGTTCCTGCTCGACGGGGGGTGTCAGCAGGCGAATGGTTGGGTTGCCGTCAGAATACTCAATGTGGGTGGCGCGTTCGGCACCGCGAAGATGGCCGGATCCGGTAAAGTTCTTCGGGCGGGCGTGATCTCCGTCGAACCGGCCGGTCGCGGTACTATCATTATCCGCGTGGACGATCATGCCGACGAGACCCGCGGTGTGGAAGGTGACGTGTGCGGCGTAGGCGCCGGGCGTGAGGGTCAGGCTGCCGTCGAGCTTGAGGACCGAGAGGCCGTGTGAAATGCCGGTGTATTCGGCGGAGAAGCTGCCCTCCGGTGAGCCCCACTGCGTTGCGGCTGGCGGGGCCGATGACTTGGTCGGCGCCTCGCTCGACGATTGTGCAAGAGCAGGGAGTGGGGAGGCGAGGGCTGCGGCCAGCAGAAGCGTTTTCATGCCGCGATTATGCTGGCGAGGTCTGCGCACTGCAACGTCTTCGGGCGTCGTGCCGGTCAAGGCTGCGCGAGTTTCTTCGCTTACGTTAAGGGAGCCGCAATGAAAGCGGCATAAAGTCAACTTGAACATGTAGGGACAGAGGACGTGCACACTGCGACAGCGAGCGAACTGGCTCAGAACGATCCTCGACAATCGCTTGAACGAGACTCTGTCGACCGAGTGATGGCGCTGTTGAGCATTGTACTTTCGCTTGGCTCCGGCGTGTCATTGGCGCTGTCCGATAGCGGGTTTCATTGGGCGAGCTGGGCAGCATCTTCGGCATTCTGCATATTCGTAACGATGATAGCCGGTTCAGCATTACGCCCTGCCGTGGCACGTTCCCGAGAGTGTGGATCTGATCCATGGCTGGATCACCCTGTACTCGGGCGCGGTACGCTGGACGGCAGCTTAGTGACTGCTGGGCACGCCTTGATTGACAGCGACGAAGCAATCGAGCGCACTCTCGCTCACGCGGGGCAGGACGTCGTCTCATTGGCCCACGGCGGAGATGATCTAGCCAGCCTCATGACCGAACTTACCGGTAGCGTAAGGGAAAGTGCAGCTTCCTTTGTAAACCTGGCTAAGAACGCTTCCGATCTTACGAGAGCTATCGTTGAAGCCCGAAGTCATATGGTTAGCGCTAAAAAAACGTCGGTGTTGATTCCGCAGATATTTGCGGATATCCATTTTTTGGTGCGCGATTCGGCTGCCGAAGGCGCTGATTTCTTTGCGAGCGTAGCGGACTATGAAAATCGACATGAAGAAAGTTCATTGCCCGCTAAACTGAGAGAGCTTGAAACGGCAGTCAGTCCACTCATTGACGTTGCGGACTCGTTCCAGTCAGTTTTGCGGCAGTTCGCCGCTTCGCTCGAGACGACAAACCAAGAGCACATGGCCATCGCCGCGAAAGTAGATCTGCAACAAGTTCTGATCGAACAAATCACACGTTCGGTTCAGTTCATTCTGGGGAGACTGCAGGATCTCGCGGAGAAAACTGCGAGGGTCACCACAATTCAGGCGGCACGTCATCACTCAGCAAAGTTTGTTGAGAGCGAAGTGAGACGCAATCCAAGTAATACGGCTGCGATTGCGAGGCTGTTGGCCGGCATCGGGCAAGCCTCCTCCAAGGAACGCACATCGAAAGATGCGCTTCCTAAATTCCTTGGGCCATCATAGGTCCTCCATATTCATGTCGCTATCGTAAGTGCCTCCATTGCGGCGATCCCCGGGCGAACCAGGCCAGAACATTTTCGGCCTGGTTCTCTGTAGTCTGATTGTGTCGCAGACTCAGCATATTGGCAGATCCGTCGGCAACAGGGGCACCGGTCGAGCTTTCGTGCGACAAGCCCGGCGATGATGATCCGGATGGTGGCGATGGACTTTTCCACGAGGCGTTAAGGCCTGATTGGCGGCGCCTCCTGGGCGGCAGTTTGCCGTTATTGCGGAGCTTTGACGAGCTTTGCGTGTCAGGCGGCGGCATGGGGAGAGCGCTTCTCTCCGCGATGAGGAAGCCTTAAGCGGCGATGCACAAGGTGGCATGGTGATGAAAGCCGCGCCGGCCGCGACCCTCATAGTGACCAAGGCCGATTTACCCCTTTGAGTTCCTGGTAGTCACGCTCGATCGCCAACGTCGCTTTGCAGTGGCCACAAGTCCGGCAATCGGCGTTCGGCTGGCAGCGTCGCCAGCCAGTATTTTGGAGGCTCGGCATCGCTTTCCGGCCATTCGGACGCTAGAGCATCATCCGACCAGACGGGATCACCCGTCGGATAAAGATGCTCGCCAAAACAAAGCGCTAGAGTTTATTTCCGATCCACTTCGATCGGAAAAAGCTCTAACCATTCTTCCGGCTGCGGTGTGCTACGCTTGACGCCGCGATGGGCGGGACGCACGCGGGGCGCGTGGAAGCGGCCTCACGGCGGTGCATTCGTGCCTTCACCCAGGTCGCGGTCTGCGGGATACCTTCGTCAATGCGTCCGCCAGCGACCTGGCCGAGACCGGCTTGTGCGGGCGGTGCGGCGCACGCGTGTCGCTGGGCGGCCAAAGGTTGGTGAAGGTCTGGATGCCGACTACGTACGTCATCCGACGTTGCGTTATCCCGTCTCGGAACTCGGTGTCGACGCCGTATCCGGCATCGGCCAGTATGCGGCCTTGCGGCACATGCGCGTCACGCGCCGCGCCGATCTGCGCCAGCGCGATTGGGGTTTGGTCTGGAATGTCACATCGTCCGGCACGCCGGCGCGTGCTCGCCGCCGCTCCGGATCATTCGCCGAAGGTTCAGGAAGATACCGCCGGTAATCGATTGGCAAGCTGGCATGATCACGGGCAACCGACAGCGTGACGCAACCTGGCAGTTGTCCTGTTTGCCGCAGCTGGCCACAATATTGCCGGGCTACACTGACCGAATGGGCGCCTTGTCGGAAACCCGTATCGTCAATGATCCAGGCGCGGCTGGCGCCTGCTTGCACGATCTTAGGGAACCCCTTAGAGGCTCTCCCGAAACGATTTCATCATGAATGTCGAGGTGGGTAGGCAGCCAGGGCCAAACGTGATTCGTCGGGGTTGCGACACCTTGGACGAAGACATCGATGTGGACCCCGACTACCCGGCGGCGGCATAGCCGCGTCGGGCTGCGCTACGGAAGTGACCTGACCGGCGCTGAGTGGGCAATTTTAGAACCCCTGCTGCCAGCACCTGCGCCTACTGGACGCAGGCGCGCATGGCCAATGCGCGAGATCATCAACACAATTTTCTGTATTTTTGCGGGGCGGCGTCGCCTGGCGGCTGCTGCCGAGCCACTTTCCGCCGTGGCGCACGACCTATCGGTGGTTTGCGCGCCTGCGGGATCAACGGACGTGGGACAACGTCACCCATGTGCTGGTCATGCACGACCGCGAGCGCGTCGGCCGGGAGGCCAG
>CAZZVF010000214.1:0-5827 GCA_964657355.1 uncultured Buchnera sp. | reverse complement strand
ATTTCGCCAATTTCTTCCCCTCGCTGCAGCTCACGGCCAGCGGCGGCCTGTCCAGCGTGGCACTCTCCGCCCTCACCGGGCCGGGCACCCTGGTCGCCTCGCTGGCCAACAGCATCACCCAGACGATCTTCGACAACGGCCTGAAATCCGGCACCCTCGGCGAGGCCAAAGGGCGCTACCGCGAACTCGCCGCCGACTACGCCAAAGCCGTGCTGCAGGCCCTGGTCGACACCGAAACCGCACTCACCCAGGCGCATTTCGCGGCCGACCAGGAAGGCCTCGAAGCCGAAGCCGTCCGCACCGCGCAGCGTTCGGCCGACATCGCGCGAGCCCAGCTGGACGCCGGAACGGTCGACATCATCACCGTGCTGAACACGCAAACCACCCTGTTCAGCGACGAGGACGCGCTGGCCCAGGTCCGCGTCTCGCGCTTCCTCGCCATTGTCGCCCTCTACCGCGCCCTGGGCGGTGGCTGGGATCTCGGCAGCGATGACATCGGTCCTCACCCAGCCCAGGCAATCCACCGGGAAAATGCCGCCCACCCCGCCACCGCAATCATCCCGCACCCGGAGCACGCCGCATGAAGCGGTTCTTTCTCATCGTCTTCGTGGTCCTGCTCGCCATCGGCGGCCTCGTCGCACTCCGCTCAAGCGAAAAGGCGAAAAAGGCCAAGGCGCCCGATCCCGCCACCCTCGCCGTCCCCGTGCTCACCGCCCCCGCGACAACCGCCGACGTGCCGGTCACACTCGACGGCATCGGCACCGTGCAGGCGCTCAACACCGTCAACATCAAGCCCATGGTGGACGGACCGATCGTCGAAATCCGCTTCCGCGAAGGCCAGGACGTGCGCCGCGGCGACGTGCTCGCCCGCATCGATCCGCGCACCTACCAGGCCTCGTACGACCAGGCCGTCGCCAAAAAGGCGCAGGACGACGCCACCCTCGCCAACGCCCGCCGCGACCTCGAGCGCTACGAGAAACTCGCCAAAACCCAATACACCACCGCGCAACAAGCCGACACGCAACGCTCCACCGTCGCGCAGGACGAAGCGCTCAGCCGCCAGGACCAGGCGCAGATCGACAGCGCACGCACCAACCTCAGCTACACCACCATCATGGCCCCGGTGGACGGACGCATCGGCATCCGCCAGGTCGATATCGGCAACCTCGTGCATAGCACCGACACGACACCCATCACCGTCGTCACCACGCTGCAGCCGATCTCGGTTGTCTTTACTTTACCGCAACAATCGCTGCCCGACGTGGTCAAAGCCATGCAAGCCACCCGCACCACCGGCGGCCCCGTCGTGCAAGCCCTCCCGCAAACCGGCAGCGCCGCCGGCGACAGCACCCAAATCCTCGATACCGGACACGTCGCGGTGCTCGACAACCAGGTCGACCAGAACACCGGCACCATCAAGCTCAAAGCCACCTTCCCGAACCCCGCCCTGCGCCTATGGCCCGGAGCCTTCGTCAACGTGCGCCTCGCCCTCAGCGTGCTGCAAAACGCCACGGTCGTGCCCATCGCCGCCGTCCAACGCGGCCCTCAAGGCGCCTTCGTCTACGTCGTCCAACCCGACAACACCGTCCAACGCCGCGCGCTGACCGTCCCCTACCAGGACGAAACCCGCGCGGTGATCACCGCCGGCCTCAAGCCCGGCGAGCAGGTCGTGACGGACGGTGCGTCGCGGCTTACGGATGGAGCTCACATCAAGAAGTTGGCAGCTTAAGGCAAGCGCTGGTGAACAGTGCCTGTCCCCCCAGACCCCCCGGCTTCATTAGGTGATTGGCTTTCTGGGCCTTTTCCTGGGAGCAGCAATACTGGCTTTTCGGGGTTGGGCTGGGTGTGGATAGGTTTCTATGCCGCTTGTGTAATAGTGGCCCTCATGCTCGCCCAGCCAGGCAGCGACGCGCTCGGCGAAAAGGGGCGACTGGCGTTTAGGACAGTAATGGGTAACCAGGCTCTTGCGGGTTGCCTGGGTCGAGATCGGGTTGCCGCCATGCGCCAGGTCGGCGTGCCAAATCAGCACGTCGCCCCGTTTCGCGGCAAACACGGATTTGCGTAGCCCGAGATCGTGTGCGCGGCGTGCCAGGCTTTCGACATGGCCCCGAATCTCTGCCGGCAACGCGTCGGTGGCCCCGCATCTTTCTGCCTCGGAAACGCTTTTATATTGTCCTCCATAAAGGAAATCCGGAAAGCGGTGGCTGCCGTCATAGTAGAAAAGCTCGCCGGCACCGATCGTCACATCCTCCAGCGCGATCCAGGAAGCGGCAAATTGCCGCGCGATGCTGTATGCGACATAGGCGGAATCCTGATGTGGCTCTTGAGCGGAGCCGCGCAGGAAGGTGAGGCTCTGCGAAGCGAAAACGTGGCTCTCGAAGATGAGGCCTAGAAAATTCGTAATTGCCGGCGCGAACATCAGTTCCCGGATAGCGTCGGAAAAACAATGCAGATCGAGCGCCTTGGCCGCCAAGGCGTTCATCTCCCTCTGCCAAGGAAGATGGTTGCGTGCCAGGGCACCGCATTCGAACAGCAATCCTTCAATATCGCCGGCATACGCACGATCGACGTCGGCCAACGCGCGCGCGGCGAGGTCCGGGGCGATCGCGCCCGGCAGGATGACATAGCCGTTCACGATCCAGAAGCGCAGCTGGTCCGCCTCCGCTTCGGTGATGCGGCCTGTCTCCAACCTGCCGGCGACGATGTCGAGCGCGTCCGGCCGGTCCGGCCAGGTTCCACCAAACTCAGGCATGGCGGCAGCGTCGCGCGGACGTTCGGCCGACGGCATGGGAATAAAACCCCTTGCATAGCCGATGCGGCGATAATGGTCGGCGGCGTCCGCTGCCAGGCCCGTCTCGATCTCTATCTGCGCCACCTTGTAGCTGCGCAGATAGAAAGCGGCGTCCACGATGCTGCCGCTGCGGCCCTCCTCGTGCCCATGCGCTTGATAATGGTCCCAGCCACAGGCAAGCGCGCCGCTGGCAACCGCCGCTGCGATATCCGGGTAACGCGATAGGTAAAGCGCTTCGCTAAAATCAATGTCGGGCGGAAGAGCAGGCGGTGTGTTGTGGTCCATCAGGTCGCATCCGGCATTCGTTGCGGCAGTAGAAAGCCCAATTTTCCGGGGAAAGCCAAGCCCTTGCGCAAGCGCTGGGTGAACAGTGCCTGTCCCCCCAGACCCCCCGGCTTTTAGGTTGAGAAACGTGATCTAAGCCCGACAGTGGCGAGGTCGAGAGCAAACGCGAGGCAGCGGAGACGGCGTTTCCCAGAAAGGCGTCAAAACGCTGGCGCCGCAAGATTTTGTACGCTTAGCTGAGTCGTTATGGAGTCAGAACGCTATGAATAGTAAATTACAGACTTTTCTTGACAGGACGGACATTTCCATTCGCGCCTCCATTGACCTCCTCATGGAGCACGGTGTGAGCCGTCTCGATGTCTCCGGCCCGGAACCGAGCGACGACTTCGACCGCGGCGCCAACGAGATCGAGGCAAAGCTAGCGGCGAATCCTGAATGCATTGTATGGTGGTCAAATCGGGACAACCTGCTGCCACTTTCGACCCACGGGCAAGAGCTCGAAAACTCTTCGGTTCAGAAACATTCTGACAACGTGCACGACGCTCTCAGATTCGTAGTAGAGAGGGCGCTCTCCGACTCCAATTTTTGGTTCCAGTCTATCCGTGGCGAGTTTGGAACACTTTGGGATACGAGTGATCTCTCCCAGCGCCAGCAACTACATGCTGGCTTGCTGAACAAATCAAACCTGAATACCCAAAATAAAGTCGAATCGATCGCTTAAGACACGTGTTGCCCAATCTAATCAGAATTGGAGAATGAGCGTGATTGCGCTGTCACGCACGCCTTGGCCAACGCACAGCATAGAAGACGATCAACGAAGTAAGCACGATCTCGGCGACAACGACGATCTTGTAGAACAAGGGCGGGCCGAACAGCGTCAAAACCTCAATTACAGTGTACAGCCAACCAAAACCCAAATTCAGCCAACGACTCAACCACGGCGCCAAACCCGCCGACAAGAAAATCATCAACGACGGAACAGCCAGCAGCACAGCGAAACCAGCCAGCACAGCATCCGTCGCATGCCCGATCGGCCCGAAACTCCCCTTCGCCATCCCGTCGATCGTTCCAGGCACGTACAAGCTGAAATAATCATTGTAGATGTATAGAAACATCAACGACGCCCATAGCAGAGCAAGCTTGATGCAAGTCGGTGTCCCGAAGCTCTCGAGTTTCCCCTGAACACGATCCGTCATTGAACCCTCCCCTTCGAGCTGAAACACAGAGCCCCGCCCTTCGCGCCAAAATCCCGTTTCGATCCCGCTTCGGCGGAACTGGCACATGAACGTCGCGGCGCTGGCCACCGGAGCGCTGCTGCTGGCGGCGGGTCGAGCGGCAAGCCGCCTGGCACAAACCTCGACTTGCCGAGTTCCATCGAGAGCAGCGTCATACCATTGAAGCCATCTCGAGATGTCCATAATCTTCGCACGGGCTGGATCGGAGGCGACTGATGGCAGGCTTGCAAGCGGCGGAAGCATCCGGCCAGTCCCCAGCAACCGCAGCGCCAAATCCGAACGCTCAACGCCTCACCGACGTGGCGCACACCGCCTACGACACCTATTCGCACGATTGCAGCCATTCGATCTGGTTCGTCCTCAAGCAGATCGTCGACCCCGCGCAGCCCTACATGGTGGCCGACCAACTCATGGCCTCGATCAAGCGCCCTGGCAGTGGATGGCGGCAGGTGCAACTCTCCGAGGCGTCCGACCTCGCCAATAAGGGCGTGGTGGTTTTGGGCGGCCTCGAGAAGAAAGGGCATGGACACATGGTGCTGGTGATGCCCGGACCCTGGCATGCTGCGGGCGGCTTCTCCGGGCTGCCGCAGCAGGGGAGCTACCCGCCCTCGATGTCCGGTTCCGTGAGCTCGTGGCAGGGAGCGCGGAGCCGCGGCGAGCGGACCGTACGCGATCCCTGGGGCGCGGCGGACTGGCCACAAGTAACGTTCTGGACCAGACAATGACCAGCCGCCCGATCAGCCGGGCGAGCCTGCTCGCAGGCGCCCTCCTGCTCCTCGGAGCGGCCGCGCCGTATGAAACCAGGCTGGAGGCCAATGTCTGCCAAGCGGCGGCCCCGGCGCTCATCGACACACTTGGCCGCAACTGGGCGGCGCTCTCAAAATACGCGCAGAACTGCCCGGTCGCAGGGCCGGACGGGCGCATCGCGTTGTCGGTAGCCGTTATGCGCATCGACAGGATGCAGGCAGACCACTGGTTCGATACGCATCACGATCCCCGCATCCCCTTGCCGGTCCTGCTCGACGCGTCACGCCACGTCATCGGCAAGCTGCCGGAGGGCTTTCCAGCAGACCTGCCGGGCGCCTTGCGCGTAACGTTCAAGGGCTGGCGCGGCGGCATGCCAACCCGCATCGACCAATACGAGGCGTTCGAAACAGCGTTGCCGCCGCACGCCTTGGCGGCACAAATCTGGGAGCCCGCCAACCATCGATACCGCCAGCTACCGGACGAACCCTAACTCAACCGCGCCAATGCCGCCTCCAACCGCGCAATCTCACCCCGTGCCGCCCGCTGCCGCTCCCTGTTCTCCTCGACGATCTCGGGCTTCGCGCGCGAGACGAAATCCGCGTTGCCGAGCTTCTTCACCACCTTGTCCAGATCGTCGCGCGCGCGAGCCTGCTCGCGCTCGAGCCGCGCACGCTCCACGCCCAGATCGATGATGTCTGCCAGCGGCAACACTAACGTCGCTTCGTCCAGCACGATCTGCGCCGAACCGCGCGGCGCCTCGCCACCATCC
>CAZZVF010000213.1:0-5835 GCA_964657355.1 uncultured Buchnera sp. | reverse complement strand
GTGGGCCGAATTGTGGTGGAGGGGGCGCTCATGTTCCGGTCGTCCAAGATGTCGCCACAAGCGCATGGGCGCGCGGCCGCCGCCTGGATAGCGCCCATTGCCATGCGCGGGAAGGTGCCAGAGGCGCTGTGGGCTGGAACACTGGCGGGCCCGTTCGGCATGGAAAAGCGTCGGCCCGAATGCGCGATCTCGGTCCAGGACGCCTTGTCGCCGCAGCACATGAGCCACCCGGACTAAGCGGATAGCGGCGACTTGCGGCGTCCCTCATTCCCGAAACGTGTTACGGTGCTGCGGGCAGGTGTTCACCGCTTCGAGGCGCGCATGATGCAGAATACGCTTGGGCTGGATGACGATGACGCCGTCGATCTAGTACGCGAGCTCGAACGTATCTTCGACGTCGAAGTGTCCGAGCGGGAAGTCGAGTTCGTCCTGACCGTAGGCGGCTTTCACGCTCTCCTGCTCAGCAAGATTCCGCCGAACGAAGCCGATACACGGTGCGCGAGCGCCATGGCCTTCTACCGGATCAGGCGCGCATTGCGACGTCTGGGCTATGGCAGCAACCTTACTCCGGCGTTCAATCTGCGCGCCCTCGAGCGTGGAAGAACGAAGTCAAACCTTCGCAGCCTGGCAGCGGAGTCCGGGCTGCGCTTGCCAGAAACGATTTCAACAGGCTTCGGGCTGCTTGGCGCCTTTGTCAGCTTCGCGATGGCGTTGGGCCTGATCTTCGCTCTTCAGCCGTGTCTCGCGGCTATCGTCCTTGGCATCGTCACCGGATGTTCGTCGCTGGTGCTGTCCTCATTTACGTCGATCCAGGAAAACTACCCCAGGATTGTCAGACACTGGGCGACCTGACGAGCGCCACGGCAGTGTTGAATTATGGCCGGCTCATAAAGATGGGCGCGCGGCACAGGGACGAGGACATCTGGAAAAACCTGGTAAAAGCGCTCGTCCGTTACGCACGTCCGGACACGAGGATCACTGAAGGGACCATCTTCCTGCGGAGCCAATTTGAAAAGCGATCGGCGATCCGACCGCGGTCATCAGACAGCGTACGCTGATCGACGGTCCGCCATGGTATTGCTCAGCGTCGGCATCATCGGACCGCAGGATGCCCGCCTAAATCCACCTGTGCGACAAAGGCCGCGATTACCAAATGCCAGGTGATGCAGAACCCGCTATGGTCCGCGTCCCATTGTTGGAACTTCTGGCACAGCGATCGATCTCTCATCCAACGCGAGTGACCCGGGTGGTCATCGCGGCAGGTCGACTGGAAATCGCCGTCACGGGGATTGCCTGGTGGCGAGATGGAGATAGGGCGCGGTCTGGGGAGATCACCTTCATCTTCGGCAAGCTCTCGGCAGACAGCGTACCCGTGGACTTCGGCTTTGATGACGATTCGGACGAAGATCTCGACGACTTCTCGATCCAGTCTCTGTCGGCGATCGGCTGGGCGCAGTCACCGCGCAACGAGATCTACTGCCATGCCCCGCTACAGGACGCGGCAAGATTATACGCCATTTTGCAGGCGTTTCTGGACCGGCTGGGCGCGCTGAAGGGAACCGGCGACTTCCTCAACCAGGGCCGTCTTCTGCAAGACTTCGAAAGACTATCGGCGGCCAGTTCTTACTTGCTCGCGCGTGCCCCCGATGTGCTCTGCCCTCTCCTGTGCGATGAGTTGGATCGGCGGCACGTTCCGCACACCATCATCCAGCACACGAATGCTGTGGACACAAGATTGTGGGTGCGGTTTGGCGGCGACGGGTTTTTCTGCGAAGAGGCCTGGGCCGAGTTTGCGGCATAGTCGGACATTCTGTGTGCCCCGTTCCGAAAGGATTTTGCAATGCGGTGGGTGATTCTGGCGGCGGCCTTGAGTGTGTGCGGCTGCGCTTCGAACACGAACAGCGCTTCAACCGGGCAGCCGGGCATGGCAACCAGCGGCGCCGGGCCGTATATCGGTGCGAGTGCCGGGGCGTCGGGTGGCGGCGGGCCGCTGGGGGCGGGCACGGACGACAATCGCGCGGGCGCCAAGTAGCGTTCCGACCCGGCGGCGGTCGTTGCAACCGGTGCCACGCTGGATGGTGGCTGGCTGCGTGATGGCGGCGTTCAGGGCTGCCCGGCGCCCGCTTGCGGAAGTTTGGCCGGCACCTTGTCGGGCACGACGGTGACGTTCACCAGTAGCGGCGCAGGACGGTCGATGACGGTTTTGCGCATGACGAAGGTGACTGCGGAAATGGCGGCCACGTGCAAGGCGATCACGAGACCGACCATGAGAACCTTGCGTCGCGGATCGTTCAGACGGTCGATATAGTTCATGCGTTCCCGGGCGGCGGTGAATGACCGACCGGAGCGAGCACTTTTATCCGACAGGTGACCCCGTCCGTTTGGATGCCGCTCCGGATCGGTAGATTCCAGATCGAGAGAGTATGGTGCGCGGCTGGCCCGGGCGGAAGGTTTGCGTGGCGCCCAAGCGCCATGCGCGACGAGCCGGTTCTTTTGAGCCGGTGGAACGTTTAATCGTGAACCGATAGCCGGGAGACCAATGATGAAAGACGTCGACGCTGCGAAATCCGGCCAGTTCAAGGTCGGCGGGGAGCATGTCGTGAACCGGCTTGGCTTTGGCGCCATGCGGCTGACCGGGCCTGGCATCTGGGGCGAGCCGGCGGATCGCGCCGAATGTCTCCGGACGCTGAAGCGGCTGCCCGCGCTTGGCGTGAACTTCATCGATACGGCTGATTCCTATGGTCCCGACGTGTCCGAGCAACTCATCCGGGAGGCGCTTCACCCTTATGGCGAGATCCTGGTGGCGACGAAGGGCGGCCTGACGCGGACGGGGCCGAACCAGTGGCACCCCGTCGGGCGCCCGGAATATCTCCGCCAGCAGGCGATGATGAGCCTGCGCCTGCTTGGGCTGGAGCAGATCGGGCTTTGGCAGTTGCACAGGATCGACCCGAAGGTGCCGCGTGACGAACAGTTCGGCGCCATCAAGGCTTTGCTGGATGACGGGATCATCCGCCATGCGGGATTGAGCGAGGTCTCGGTCGAGGAGGTCGAGGCGGCGCGGAAGGTTTTCCCGGTTTCGACGGTCCAGAACCGCTACAACCTGGTGGACCGGACGAGCGAGGCGGTGCTCGATCATTGTGCGGCATCGGGCATCGGGTTCATTCCCTGGTTTCCGCTTGCGTCCGGTGACCTCGCGAAGTCCGGCGGCCTGCTCGACAAGCTGGCGCATGATCACGGCGCAACGCCCAGCCAGGTAGCCCTGGCGTGGATCCTCAAGCGAAGCCCGTTGATGCTGCCAATCCCCGGCACATCGAAGGTGGCGCATCTGGAAGAGAATGTGGCCGCGGCCGGCATCACGCTCTCGGATCAGGAGTTTGCGGCGTTGGATCAGCAAGGTTCGGCCGCATTCCGCCAGGGTTCGGGACCAGCCGCGTAGCAGGGTTCCCTATGAAGTCGTGCGTGCCGGTATGGGTGAGAGGCGAGAGTGTATCCAGCCATATCCGGCCGCCGATAGCGCGCCAGCGGCGGCAGAAAGTGTAGTCCTCGCTCAGGTAATGCCGTGTTTCAGGGTCGATCTGGCAGTCGAACAGCGCAAACAGGTTTCGGCCCGGTGTCTCGGCGCTGTCGTGGGCGGCGACGTAATGAAGTTCAGGATAGGCCTCCGTCATCAGCTGCAAGGCCGCGCGGGCGATGAGCATAAAACCTGTGCCCGCGTAATCGGCCGCCACGAAGCCGTCCCGCTGCTGCGGCTCCGGTGCGCCAGTGGGTTTGCCGACATAGCGCAGGGGCGCGGTGCTTATGAGTTCGCCGGCCCGTGCGCGTGCGATTGCTGCGTCATCCCAGTCCATCGTCTTGAGCGGGTACATGCCTGCCGCGACAGCTTCGCCGAACTCGATCAGGCGTTGGGCAGCCGCCGGTTCGAAGCCGATATCCGCATCGATGAAGAGCAAGTGGGTAGCTGCCGGCCGGTCCAGGAACTTGGCGACGAGGGTGTTGCGTCCGCGGGTAATGAGCGATTCACGACCGAGCGTTTCGAAATGGATGCCGATGCCACGCCCGATTGCCCATAGCATCAGCGCCATACACGCGTGGAAGTAGCGTTGCGTGACCTGGCCGCCGTAGCAGGGCGTTGCGACGAAAAGCTCCATGCCGAGAATTTTGCACCAGAACGTTTCGAAATTCTTTACGGCTCGACAGTATATTCCGCCTGGTGACGTTGTCGCCGGAGAAGCGTCAGCCTCGATCGCGCATGATGCGGGCCTTGTCCCGGGCCCAGTCGCGATCGGCGATGGCGTGCCGTTTATCGGCCTTGTTGCGGCCCTGCCCGACGCCGAGTGTGACCTTGGCCACGCCCTTGTCGTTGAAGTGGATATCCAGTGGGACGATGGTGTGTCCGTTGCGCTGGATCTGACCCAGGAGGCCCCCGATCTGCTTCTTGTGCAGGAGCAGTTTCCGCGGAGCGCGTGGCTCGAAACGGGACAGCACGCCTGATTGATACTCGGGTATGTAGCAGTTGAAGAGGTATAGCTCGCCTTCCCGCTCGCCCGCCCAGGCTTCCGTGATGGTCGCCCGGCCGTGCCGCAACGATTTGACCTCGGGGCCGCGCAGCACCAGGCCGGCCTCGACGGTCTCCTTGATGGTGTAGTCGAAGCGCGCCTTGCGGTTCTGCGCCGCCAGCCCGTGCGATATGAGCTGCGACTTCTGCTTTTTTTCAGCCAATGCGGTCTCGGTTCATCGGTTCTTAAGAAGCGTATGATAGAGCATCATCCGACAAGATGGGATGACCCGCCGGATAAAGATGCTCGTTGAAACAAAGGGCTAGAGCATTTCGCCGCCGGCATTCCGTTTCAATAAGGTCGGGAAATGGTCTAGTTCAACAAGCCAGTCTCGGTCATCGCCGCGCGCACGCGCTCGCAGGCCGCGTCGGAGATCGGAGCGAGTGGCATTCGTACATGGGGTGTGGCGTGGCCAAGCAGGCTTGCGGCGTATTTGACCGGTCCGGGACTGGAGTCGCAGAACATGGCGTCGTGCAGAGGCACCAGCCGCTGCTGGATCGCCATGGCGTCGGCGAGGCGGCCCTCCTGCCACGCCTGGTGCATGTCGGCACAGCGCCGGGGGGCGACGTTCGCGGTAACCGATATGCAGCCGTGGCCGCCTGCTGCGAGGAAGCTGACGGCGGTGTGGTCCTCACCGGACAGCTGGATGAAGTCGTCCCCGCAGGCGCGGCGTGTATGCAATGGGCGCGCGAGGTTTGCGGTCGCATCCTTCACGCCGACGATGTTCCTATGGCGGGACAGGCGGCTCATGGTTTCGACGCTCATGTCGATGACGCTTCGGGACGGGATGTTGTAGATGATGAGCGGCAGGTCCGCCGCATCGGCGACGGCGCTGTAGTGCAGGAACAACCCCTCCTGCGACGGCTTGTTGTAGTAGGGTGTGACGACCATCACGCCGTCGGCGCCGACCCGTTTGGCGTGCCGGGCGAGCGATATGGCTTCGACGGTGCTGTTGGAGCCGGCGCCGGCGATGACCGGCACGCGACCGGAAGCGGTCTCGACGGCGATTTCGACGGCGCGGTGATGCTCGGCGTGGGTGAGGGTGGGGCTTTCGCCAGTCGTGCCGGCGGGGACCAAGCCAGCGGTGCCCTGCGCGATCTGCCACTCTATAAAGGCTGCGTAGGCGACCTCGTCGAGGCTGCCATCTTCACGCATAGGGGTAATCAGGGCGACGATGGACCCCTTGAACATGGAAGACTCCATAAGCGGCAAACGGCGCAACCTAGGTAGCCGGAGGATGCGGTGCAAGCGCATGCCCGATGGCCGCCGCCGGGACCTG
>CAZZVF010000212.1:0-5838 GCA_964657355.1 uncultured Buchnera sp. | reverse complement strand
GACACTTGCTTGAAGGGATTGGCCGATCCCAGCACGGACGTGACGATCAGCGAAACGGTCCACAGGTGCAATAACCCAGCAGGCTCGGAAACGGCCCTTCGCCGGGCGTTCCGGCGCAGTTCGGCGGACCAAGTTAACTAAAGCTTCGACTTGGTGGAGGGGGTTGGATTCGAACTGTCACAAGCAGGCCCGGCCTGGCACCCTCAGAACCCTATGTTTTCTAGGGATTTTGTTTTCGCCCTATGACTCACAATGACTAGACATGCCTCTATGTGCCATGCAAAGGTGTGGGCTAGAGTGATGGCTAAGAACATGTGGGCTGATCGATGGCGGGAAAGCTAACAGCGCTCAAAGTAAAGGCATTGGTGCAACCCGGTCGCTACGGCGATGGGAAGGGTCTGTGGCTTCAAGTGCGCGGTCCCGAGCAGCGTTCATGGCTGTTTCGCTACGCCTACAAAGGGAAGCAGAGGCAGATGGGCCTTGGTCCCGTCGATCTCGTTTGCCTGGCGGAAGCCCGCGACAAAGCCTTGGAGGCCCGCAAGCTCCTATTTGCTGGCACGGACCCGCTGCAGGACCGTCAAGCAACCAAGGCGGCAGAGGCGCTGAGGCAGTCTGCTCTAACCTTTGAGGCGGTGGCCGCTCTCTACCTCGCGGCTCATGAGCCTACGTGGCGCAATCCTAAGCATCGTTATCAATGGCGAGCCACACTCGCCACGTACGTGTACCCCGTCATCGGCAAGACACTAGTCGCCAGCGTCGATACCGGCGCTGTCATGCGGATCATTGAACCAATTTGGCGAACCAAGCCCGAGACGGCCGTTCGCATCCGAGGCCGGATCGAGACGGTCCTGGATTACGCCACGGCCAGAAGTTGGCGTACAGGCGACAACCCCGCGCGCTGGCGTGGGCATATCGCAAGCCTTCTCCCTCCCCGCGATAAGGTAAAAGCGGTGGAGCATCACGCCGCATTGCCCTGGGCTGAGATCGGCGCGTTTATGACAACCCTTGGCGCGCAACGAGGCGTCGCCGCCAAGGCATTGCAGTTTACTATATATACTGCTGCCCGAACGACCGAGGCGCTTGAGGCTCGCTGGACCGAGTTCGATCTCAACTCAGGCCTATGGACGATCCCCGGCGACAGGATGAAAGCCGGACGCGAACACCGCGTGCCCCTCTCGGAACCTGCCCTCGACATCTTGCGCGGGCAGAAGGGCGACACGTCTGAAGGCGTCCGCGATGGCTTTGTGTTTCCCGGTGGCAAACCGAACACCAGCCTTTCAAACATGGCGATGACAGCCGTCTTGCGGCGGATGGGCATGGGCAACCTGACCGTGCACGGATTCCGGTCGACCTTTCGAGATTGGGCAGGCGAGACGACCAGCTACGCGAGGGAGACGGCGGAAGCCGCTCTGGCTCATACGATCAACAATAAGACGGAGGCTGCCTACTCGCGGGGAGACCTGCTTGAGAAGCGGCGCCGCCTTATGAATGACTGGGCGACTTACTGCAGCCGCCCTGCCCCATCGACAGCCGAGGCAGTGCCCATCAGGCGCGCCGGCTGAAAGATCCGCGCCCGACGGTTTCGGGCATCAAAGGCGGCGCGGATGAAGCTGATACCTTCCTCCGCGCCTGACCTGAGCGAGTGAGTGCACACATGACCCAGGCTACAAACACGACTACCACGCCCCCGACTGACCCACGAGAAGCCGACAGCCCTACCGTCCCCGGCCAGTCACCCGAGATGGCCCGCGCCATCATGGCGGCATCACTCGTCCCGGTGAATGAGCCAACCGTGTTGCAGCTTGGCAAGCACCTCGCGGATGTGGAGCGAGCGCTTTATTGCTTCAACGAGGACCACTTCCCTCCCCCTGGCAAAGACGCGTGTGATGCAGCGTGGGCGCGGATGATTCTAGAGGAACGTGCCGAGGGTTTGCGCATGGTCCTTGGGACCATGGTCGCTACGTCCTTGCCGGAAGCGGTGATCCAAACCGCCCTTATCGCCCACTTCTCGGAGCGAGTATCGAGCGTCAATGGCGATCGGTGTGATTCGGCCGGGGAGGCTATCGAACGCTTGGTTTTCTCCGTCCTGCCTGTTGTGGCTGCGCACGCCGACTTGAACATAGAAGACATGGGCTGGAGCGATATAGTCCGGCTTCGTCCGGGACGATTTGCCGGCGTGGGAGTAGAGGCATGACGCCCGCAACCTCACGCCGCGCCCTCATCGGCACCTCGGCCGCGATGCTGCTTGCAGGGGCGTTCGAAGCCGGCGCCACCAAGGCTGCCGAGCTAGATGGCGACATCATCGACGCAAGCCGGAAGTACGTCGCCTGGAGGCCGAGCTGGGGCGTCTTTGCAAGCTGGAAGAGCGCGACGAGGTGCTAGCGCTGCAAGTTGAAGTCATGGACCAGCAAGAGGCACTCCGCGCCGTCATGGCCGCCACCCCGGCGCGAACGCCAGAGGGCTTGCGGGCGAAAGCAGCAGCACTCCGGGCATGGATGCCTTCAAACGCAGATGGGACGGCTGGCGACGACGACGACAACTTGGCGTGGTCGCTGTGTTCCGACCTGTTGGTCCAAGCATGACAGACGAAAAGGGGCGGGCGAAGAGTCCGCCCCTTGAGCCCGCTTCTGCACCGGCGGACGAGTGGAATCCTGCGCCTCTTGAGGGTAGCTCGCCGCTGCAAGGAAAGGGATTCTCAGAGCCAATGCCGCCGGATGGCTGGCCGTTACGACAAGCCATTTTTACCCTTGTTTCAGACAAATGGCGCAACACTGCAAACCTGCTCTACGATCTAGAAAGCTCGGGAGCGGGCAGCAGCGTAAGCCGAAATCTCTTGTGGCTTGATCTGTGTGAGCAACTGAAAAAAAGAAAAATTATAGCGACAGGGATTAGAGACAAAGAAGCAAAATTTCGCGAGATCGACCCTCGCTTTCTCGCCGGAGCAGAACCTGACTTCGCCGCTGATTTGATAGTCTCAGGCGGAATTGTCTTTCGCGGCATACTTCTCCGGCCGACCACCATAGATCAGAGCGGATCGCCAGGGCGACCATCAAGCAGGCACTTGTGGTTGAAAGAATTTCACAGGCGAGTTGAAGCCGGCTTGATCCTCGGAAAACTTGCCGACGAAGCGAAGTGGTTGGCAGACTGGCTCATAACACATTACCCGGACAAGCCTCGGGCTGGAAAGGGAGCGATCGAGAACGAAATACGTGATGAGTTCAAGGCCGCGGTAGGGAAACCACCTAAAACCCCATTATAATACCCATTTAATTATCTGCGCTTCCAGCGCTTTTTCATGGGACCGCAATCGCTCAGCTTCTGAACACGCCAGGCAGGACTGGCAGTGACGGAGGCCAGAATGAAAGCAAGTGTTCGCCGTATAAGTCGCCCTATTGAGGATGCCGACGCTAGCCGCCCCGATGAAGCGCCGTTGGCGGGAAGCATTGCCGTGGTCAGCAAGAAGCTCGGCGTCTCTGATCGCACTGTGATCCGGAAGATTGCTGCTGGAGAGCTTCACGCAGTTAAGTGCGGCGCGAAGACTCTTGTCCTGATGGACTCAGTTCATCGTTTTCTCGACGGGCTGCCACCTGCCAAGTTTCAGGCGTCGCGTCACCCGGCGATGATCACCAAAGCCGCCTAACGAAACCGCCCCGACACCGGGGCGTCGAGGCGGCTGAAAACATCGCTATCAATCAGAACGGCCTGGCAGGGCACCCCTGATATAGCGACCGCCAGCGGCACGCGCAACGGTGAAAGCGGGGCATCGGAGATTTTACCGATGCTGACAAAGACACGAACAAAGCAGACTCTACCCACGCCGGATTATTGGCGCGACCGCTCAATAGGAAGCGTTACCGCTCGCGTTCTGGACCGCCTGGCGGATGCTGAATTGCAGCACGGCCACCACGAAGCGGCCGAACAGCTCTCCCGCCGCGCGATGGAAATGCGGGAGACCGCAGCATGATCTTCGCAGCCGAACCGAACGGCATCACCTGCCTTCCGCCTGCTTTTTCTCGCAGGGTGTTCGCAAAGCTTCCTGACGAATGCGCCGCACAGATCGGGCTTACCGAACCGGCTGAGGCAGATCTTCTCGACCTGGTGCTGATCGCCAATCCTTCGACCCCTTTCCCAATGCGGCTGCTGCGTCAAAGCGACAAGCCTTTCGTCGTTCTGATCGGCGACGATCCGGGCACGCCTGACGGTCAAGGCGGTCCTGATGCCTGGCGTTGCGCCAAACGGATCGGCCCGTGGTGCGACGCAGCCATTATCCACGCAGCCGGGGCAGAGCGTCGCCACTATGACGCGGCCGTGGCCGGCGCATTGATGATGCAGCGGCTGGTGCTGGTCGAAACTACTGCGAGGCACGCCAGTGCTTGGCATGAGTGCATCGGTTGTCCGTCAAGCTTGCTGATCCTGCCGCGTGATGGTGTGCATCCAGTTGCGGCGGAGGCGGTGCATTGAGCGCCAGCCTGAGCAACGAGTGCGCCATTGGCATCACCTTTTTCAATGGTGCCGGCGCGTCTCGTAAGACCGAGTCGGCGCTGACGCTCCGCGCATTGGCTGACAGAATTTCGACCGAGACAGCCGCGCATAAGTCTCAGCTCGGCTGGCTGAAGATGGCTCGCTTCGGAGAGATCCGCACCGAGAAGAACAGCCTCCGCCACGACGCCAACGTGCTGACGATCAGCGGTATTGAAGGCGACTACGACGAGGAAAGCATATCGTTCGAAGAGGCCGTCGAGATCGCCACGAAGGCCGGGCTGCATGCCATCCTCTACACCTCACCCTCACACACAGAAGATACGCCACGCTGGCGGGTGCTGTGCCCTACCTCGAAAGAGCTGCCGCCAGACCGCAGACGCCCGCTCATGGGGCGCCTGAACGGGCTTTATCGTGGCGTGCTGTCGAATGAGTCCTGGACGCTCTCGCAGAGCTACTTCTTTGGCTCAGTATCGAACAATCCGTCACATCGCGTCGAGATTATCGACGGCACGCCTATCGATGAGATGGATGAGCTGGACGTGGTTTGGATCGGTCCACCGAACACAAAGGCGCCTGTCAACGGCGAGCGTGTCGGCCGGCTAGATGAAGAGTCTTTGCTGCAGGCCATCACTGAAGGCCGCAGCTATCACACGGCGAGCATGCGGTTGCTCGGCAGGTGGGCACTCGATGGCGTTCCGTTCCTCGATGCCCGTGCCCGGCTTGTGGACGCGATGGGCGCCGTATTCCCGCCTGACCGCGATGCACGAGGGAAGGTGAGGTTTGACGACATCGACCGTTGCCTCACGCACGTGTACGGCAAGCAAGCTGCGAAGGTCGACGCGGGCGAGGCGCCAATCCAGCAGCAGAAGCCGAGCGACGGTAACCAGACGCAAGATAAGCCGGCGCCTGGCTGGGCAATCATCAACCCTGTGAGCCTGGCAGACCGCCATCCGCCCGAACGCGAGTGGATCGTCCAGGACTGGCTGCCGGTAGGTGTCACGACCGGCGATTACGGCGATGGCGGAACAGGCAAGACGCTGCTCGCTCAACAACTGCAGACGGCATGCAGCACAGGCACACCTTGGTGCGGCCTGGCAGTTCAGCGGTGCCGCTCCATCGGCCTCTACTGCGAAGATGATGGCGACGAGCTGCATCGCCGGCAGGAGCGCATCTGCGACGCCTTCAATCTCGACATGAGCGAGCTTGGCGACATGGCCTGGATCTCTGGTGCGGGACAGGACAACGCGCTGATTGACTCGACAGGCGATCCTCGCATGCGCCGCACGCCCAACCTCGAAAAGCTGCACGGCATCGTAAAGGCGCATGAGGCTCGGCTGGTGGTTCTGGACACTGCCG
>CAZZVF010000211.1:0-5903 GCA_964657355.1 uncultured Buchnera sp. | reverse complement strand
CGTCCCGCCGCATCTCGTCCCAACCCAACTCGGCGAGGCCGTCGGGACCATCCAGCCGCCATAGATCGAGGTGGTGCAGGGTGAGCGTGGCTGCATGATAGGTCTGCACCAGTGTATAGCTCGGGCTTGGCACTTCGAGTGCCGGATCGCCCATCGCCGCACGCAGCAGCGCACGCGCCAAGGCCGTCTTGCCGGCGCCGAGCGGGCCTTCGAGCAGCACGCAATCGCCCGGCTTGAGCACGCCCGCGATGGCCGTGCCGAAGCGCTCGGTGTCTGCCAGGTCGTCCAGGATCAGCTCCATGTGCTTCCCAAATGATCACGCCCCAATGACCGGGCTGGGGTGGTGCCGGCGGCGTGAGATGTTAGATGCATGGCATGATCACCACTGACGTCGCCATCATCGGGGCCGGCCCGGTCGGCCTGTTCGCCGCCTTCGAATGCGGCATGCTGAAGCTTTCCAGCGTGCTGGTCGACGCGCTCGACGAGGTCGGCGGCCAATGCGCGGCGCTCTACCCGGAAAAGCCGATCTTCGACATTCCCGCGCACCCCGCCATCGAGGCTGGAGCGCTCATCGCCCAGCTGGAGGCCCAGATTGCGCCGTTCAGCGTGCCGCGCCTGCTCGGCCGCCGCGTGGAAGGTCTCGAACGCGACGACAAGGGCTTCGTGGTCCGCACCAACAAGGGCGATACCTTGCATGCGCGCTGCGTGCTGATCGCCGCCGGAGCCGGCGCGTTCGGCCCTAACCGGCCACCGCTCGGCGGGCTCGGGGATTTCGAGACGACCGGCGCCGTGCAGTATTACGTCCGCAAGCGCGAGGATTTCCGCGGCCGGCATGTGGTCATCGCAGGCGGCGGGGACAGTGCGGTGGACTGGGCACTAGGCCTGCGTGACGTTGCGGCCAAGCTCTACGTGGTGCATCGGCGCGCCAAGTTCCGCGCCGCTCCGGAGACCGCGGCGCAGCTCGACGCGGCCTTTGCCCGTGGCGAGATCGAGCTCGTGGTGCCCTACCAGTTGAACGCCCTGCACGGCACCGACGGCATGCTCGAGGCAGTCGAGGTGGCGGACCTCGACGGCAACACACGCAGGCTCGAGGCTGACCGCCTGCTGCCGTTCTTCGGCCTCTCGATGGACCTTGGCCCGATCGCAGCCTGGGGACTTGATCTCGAACGCCACCACGTCGCGGTGACGGCCGCAACCTGCGAAACCTCCGCGCCGGGCATCTTCGCAATCGGCGATATCGCGACCTACCCGGGCAAGCTGAAACTCATCCTGCAAGGGTTCTCGGAAGCCGCGATGGCCGCACATGCCATCCACCCGCTGGCACGGCCCGGCGAGGCGCTCCATTTCGAATATTCCACAAGCAAGGGTGTGCCCGCGTGAGGGTCCTTCTCTCGCGCAGGACTGCGCTGCTGGCAGGCTTCGGCGTGGCGGCTGCCTTCACGTCGCGGCCGGCCCATGCGCAAGCTCATGCCGCAGTGTTATCCGACGAGGACCAAGCTACCCTCGTGGCCGTTGCACGGTATCTGAATTCAATCAAGTCGCTGAAGGGCCGCTTTCTGCAAATCGGTCCGGACGGGGCCTCCACGGCCGGGACCGTATGGCTGGACCGGCCCGGACGGATGCGATTCCAGTATGACAAGCCAAGCCCCCTGCTGTTGGTGGCGGGCCACGGGCAGGTGATCTTCAACGATAGCCAGCTCGGCCAGACGACGAATATCCCGATCGATCAGACGCCGCTTGGGCTGCTCCTGGCCGACACGATCAACCTCACCGGCGACGTCACCACGACCGACTTCGAGCGCCCGCCAGGACAGCTTCAAATCACTCTGGTGCGTACCAAGACACCCGGCGACGGCAGCCTGACGCTGAACCTCGAGGCTCCGAAGCTGGCACTGACGGGATGGTCGGTGGTCGACGCGCAGGGTCGCGAGACGAAGCTGCGGCTGACCAATGTCGAACGCGGCGGCAGCTTCGACCAGAGCCTGTTCACGTTTACCGACCCCGACTCCAAGTAGCGTCGCTTAGTCGACCAGCGCGGCTGCGCTGATCGATGCTGCCGCCCGCCTGCGCACGATCCTCCGCGTGACGGGATACTGGATCGGGATGAGAATTAGCTTAGTGGCGACTCGGGTTGTTCATCTTTGCACTGTCACAAGCTTCGTCCCGAGAGGCGGCAGAGTCACATTTATAACAAGCACGACACTTGCGGGACGACGGCGGCTGATTAGCGTTAAGTCGATATGATCGTTCAGTTAGGAGCCATGGCGATGCCACTCTCCCGTTTCATCAAGTGCACCGCGGCTGTGGTCGTGGCCGCATCCGTTGCCATTCCGGTCGCTGCCAAGGCATGGGGCGGCGTGTTCATAGGACTGCCGCCGGTCGTGGTCGGACCGCCTACTATCCGCCCGCTTACTATCCGCCGCCCTATCCCGGGTATTATGCACCACCCGCCTACACGCCGGCGCCGCCATACCCGCAGTCCCAGGCCGCACCCCGCCCGCAGGCGAACGCGCAATCCAACGCTCCGTACGGGGCCATGTGCTACGCCGGCGTATACAACTGCGCCGCCCCACCGAACACGCGCGTTGGCAGTGTCTGTAGCTGCGCCGGCCTCGGTGCCCCGTCATTCGGAACGGTGAACTAACCGTTCTTCCGACCTGCATGCTCAATCATCGGGTTATCAGGTGCCAGCCAGTTAGAGCATCATCCGACCGGACGGGGTAACCTGTCGGATAAAGATGCTCGCCAAAACAAAGGGCTAGAGTTTATTTCCGATCCACTTCGATCGGAAAAGCTCTGCATGTCGGCCGATCAGACTGCCGGAGGAAGCGTCGCGGCACTCCTGCGGACTTCCCAGGCCTGCATGAGCTGCAGCACCGTGGCCGCGGTCTCCTCGATGGAGCGGCGTGTCACGTCGATCACCGGCCAGCCGCGCCGCGTGCACAGGCGTCGGGCCCAGAGCAACTCGGCCTTCACGGTCTCCATGTCCACATAGTCGGACGAATCCTGGCGCATATGACCGGCGCCGTGACCCTGGGCGATCAGCTTGAGCCGGTGGCGCCGGATCTCGATCAGCGATGCCGCATCCAGGGTCAGCCCGATCACGGGACAATGCGGCGCATCGAGCCCCGGTGGATCGGGCAGACCCGGCACCAACGGAACATTGGCCGCTTTGACGCCTCGGTTAGCGAGGTAGAAGCTGGTCGGCGTCTTGGAACTCCGTGACACGCCGACCAGGATCACATCCGCCTCGGCAATGCCTGCCTGAGCCTGGCCGTCGTCATGCGCCAGGACAAAATGGATGGCGTCGATCCGCCTGAAATAGTCGGCGTCCAGCACATATTGCCGGCCTGGCCTGGCCGCCGCCTTGGCGTGCAGCTGTTCGGCGAGCATGGCGAGCACCGGCTCCAGCACGTTCACCACCGGGACGCCAAGCCGCTGGCAGGTGCCTTCGAGATCGTTGCGCAACGCCACATCGACTACGGTCGACAGCACAGGACCGGGCTCCGCCTCGATGCCCTCGAGCACGCGATGCAGCTGGAACCGGGTCCTGATCAGGCTCCAGCGATGATAGATGATCCGCACCTGTTCGAACTGCGACACGGTGGCCCGCGCAATCGAATTCAGCGTCTCCCCGGTCGCGTCGGAGACCAGATGCAGATTGATCCGTTCGTCGGTCATGCAGCGAACCTCCCCGTTATCTGCTTTGTCTGGTGCATCAGCCAAGTGCGTGAAAGCCGGGGATAACCGGGGTTTTCATACCCACCGATCACGCGGCCGATGGGTATGCGGGGATAACTGTGCCGCTCACGAAACACGTGAGCAAGTGGGGTTCATTGCTCCCCAGCCCTGGACAACGACGCAATTTCCATCAGAAGCAGGGGTTTGAAGCGGATGCTGCCTGTGGACGGCCTTGCTTCACGCCGATGCGAGGCGGGTACCCCACAATCCACAGGCCCATACTACAGCCACCATTTTCTTAAAGACTCTTAGCTTATAGGAAGAGAGCGGGTGACGGGACGCACGATGACCGAGAAGCCGATAATGCGTGTCCTGTCGGGCGAGGCCGTGTGGCCGCCGCCGGTGTGGCTGATGCGCCAGGCGGGCCGCTATTTGCCGGAGTATCGCGCGCTCAGGGAAGGCTCCGGCGGCTTCATCGCGCGCTGCACGACACCCGACATCGCCACCGAAATCACCCTGCAGCCGATCCGCCGCTACGGCATGGATGCGGCCATTCTGTTCAGCGACATCCTCATCCTGCCATGGGCGCTCGGCCAGGACGTGCAGTTCCTTGATGGCGTCGGGCCCGTGCTGGCACCGATCCGCAGCGCCGGCGGTCTCGCAGTGCTGGACGCGTCCCGCGCGGCCGACCAAGCCTCGCCCATCATGGAGACGGTCCGGCGCGTGCGTAAGGCATTGCCGGAGGAGACCACGCTGCTCGGCTTCGCCGGCAGTCCTTTCACCGTCGCCTGCTACATGGTGGAAGGCGGCGGTTCACGCGACTTCGCGGTCACCAGGGGCATGGCATTTGCCGAGCCTGCGTTGTTCGGCCGTCTGATGGACATGCTGGTCGCCAGCACCGTGGAGTATCTGTCCGCCCAGATCGTAGCCGGCGCCGACGCCGTCATGCTGTTCGACACATGGGCCGGGCTGCTCTCGCCCTTGCAGTTCGCCGAGCACGTGATCGCTCCTACGGCGGCGATCGTGGACGCGCTCAACCGGCGTCATCCCGGGGTGCCCGTGCTCGGCTTCCCGCGTTTGGCCGGCCAGTATGCCGGCTTCTACGCCGAGCGCACCGGCGTGGACTGTGTGGCGCTGGACACCGGCACCGATCCACGTCAGGCGGCCATGAGCATTGCGGAGTCGGTCGCCATCCAGGGCAACCTCGACCCGATCGCCCTCATTGCCGGCGGGGCTGCCTTACTACGCGAAACCGACAGCATCCTGGATGCACTTCGCGGCAGGCCGCATATCTTTAACCTCGGTCATGGCATTCTGCCGCAGACCCCGCCCGAGCACGTGGCGGCGTTGATGGCGCATATCCGGGCGCGCCAGTAAGGAGGCTATGGTGCACGACACGACGCCCGCGGGGCCTGCAAGGAAGCTGGCGGTCGTGCTGTTCAATCTGGGCGGTCCGGACCGGCCCGAGGCGATCAAGCCGTTCCTGCTCAACCTGTTCCGTGACCCTGCGATCCTGCGCGTGCCGTTCTTCGTGCGGCCGCTGCTGGCCCGCATCATCGCGACCGCTCGGGTGAAACCGGCGACGGAGAACTATGCCATCCTCGGCGGCAAATCGCCGCTGCTGGAACTCACGCAGGACCAGGCGCGGGCGCTGGAGGCACGGCTTGCAAGGCCCGGGCTGGAAATCCGCTGCTTCATAGCAATGCGCTACTGGCACCCATTCAGCATCGAGGCGGCGCGCGAGGTGAAGGACTGGGGTGCCGACGAGGTGTTCCTGTTGCCGCTCTATCCGCATTTCTCTACCACCACGACGGGCAGCTCGCTGACCGCGTGGCGCGAGGCGGCGGCGCAGGTTGGGCTTGCCCGGCAGGTGACCACTTTGTGCTGTTGGCATGCCGATCGCGGCTATGTCGCCGCCACCGCCGCCATCGTGCGACGCAGCCTGGAGGACGCCAGGGCAAAATCAGCCGCGCCACTGCGCATTCTCTTTTCGGCGCATGGCCTGCCCGAGACCATCGTGAAGCGGGGCGATCCGTATCAGTTCCAGATCGAGACGACGGTTGCGGCCGTGGTCGAAGCCCTTGGCCAGGATGGTTCGCCCCCTGAAGAGCTGGACTGGCAGGTCTGCTACCAGTCGCGCGCCACGCCGCAGAAATGGCTCGATCCGTCCACCGAGGTGGCGATCGAAAAAGCCGCCCACGACAAAGTGGCGGTGCTGGTGG
>CAZZVF010000210.1:0-5942 GCA_964657355.1 uncultured Buchnera sp. | reverse complement strand
TGCTCGCAACCACAGCCATAGCGCTCTTCGCATTCGGCGCATTCACTGCAGCATCGGCGATCGAGGTGACGCAGACGGTCACGACGACCGCGCCACCCGACAAGGTATGGGGCGTCATCGGCGACTTCGCCGGCATCTCCACCTGGCTACCGCCCGCCGCCAGCAGCCCGGCCGATAACGGCAACAAGATCGGCTCCGTCCGCGTCCTCACACTGAAGGCGCCGGGCGATCCGACGGTCACCGAGAAGCTCACCGGCCGCAACGCGAAGGCGCACAGCTACACCTACCAGATCGTCAAGGTCGATCCGAAGGTGCTGCCGGTTACCAACTACAGCTCGAAGATCATGGTGATGTCCTCGGCGGGCGGTTCGACGGTCACCTGGCACGGCACCTTCAAGGCTGCCGGCGGCGCCGACGATGCGACCGCGTCGAAGGCCATCACCGGCGTCTACCGTGCCGGCCTCGATAACATCAAAGTGCTTTCGGAGAAGTAGCGGCGAGGCTGCTCCTGCCCAGCCGGTCGGTCACGAACCGCTGGTCGGCGCCCCTCCTGCCCAGCCGGTCGGTCAGGAAGCGGCTGGAGCAGGAGCATTCAGATCGTCGTCCAGCCGCTTCAGCAGCGCGGCCACCGTCGTCTCGAACATCTCGGTGGTCAGGCGTCGCGTCGAGGTGTTGTAGCGCGACACGTGGTAGCTGTCGGCGAGCAGCAGACCGTCCGGCAAGGTATGGATCGCGCCATGCCGGAACCGCATCCGGCTGGCCGGGAGCCCGCAGGCGCGCAGCACGGCCGCATGGGCCAGCAGCCCCAGGGCGAGCACCGCACGCAGGTTCGGCAAGCCGGTCAGTTCGCCTGAGAGGAAGCGGTTGCAGGTGGTGACTTCGGCGGGACGCGGCAGGTTGGCCGGCGGAACGCACCTGACGGCATTGGTGATCCGGCAGTTCTGCAACGTCACGCCGTCGCCCGGATCGGCCTTGTAGGTGCCGTAAGCGAGGCCCGACTTGATAAGGGTCTCGTAGAGCAGGATGCCCGCATGGTCGCCGGTGAAAGGGCGGCCGGTGCGGTTGGCGCCTTTGACCCCCGGCGCCATTCCGACCACCAGCAGCCGCGAGTCCTGCGGCCCGAAACTGGCTACCGGAGCGTTGAACCAGTCAGGATTGGCGTCCTGGTTCGCATGACGGTAGGCGGCGAGGCGCGGACAGAGCGCGCAGTCGGGTGGCGGGGCCGGGATCAGCCCCTGCCGCTCGACACCTTGCGGCAACTCCCCGGCCGGGTGCGTTGCGCCGATGGCCGAACGGAACGCGGCGCTGATGGAGGCATCCGGAGGGGGCGAAGGCACGGTTGGCGCAGCCTGATGATGTGGGGTCCTGATGAGCATGGACGCAGCATGCCCGACAGGAATGAGCAGGGGATTAACGCCCGCCGACAAACATCGCCAGCGGTGCGTATTGCCCCCCGCGAAGCTTTCAAATCGTGTCGTGCGGTTCGACCAGAACGTCGCCGGCCACCCGGGCGGGCGGGCGGAGCCGCGGCTCCATCTGCCTGCGGGTGAACTCCGGTGCGATGTCGGCGAGGTCGAGGAACTGGTCGGCCTGGCGTCGCAGGTCGTCGGCCACCATCGGCGGGCTGGTGCGGATCGAGGACACCACGGACACCCGCACGCCGCGCCGCTGCACGGCTTCCACCAGGCGGCGGAAATCCGAATCTCCGCTAAACAGCACGGCATGGTCGATCTTGTCGGCCAGTTCGAGCATGTCGATGGCGAGTTCGATGTCCATGTTGCCCTTCACGCGGCGCCGTCCGGTCGAGTCGGTGAACTCGCGGGCGGGTTTGGTGACGAGCGTATAGCCATTATAGGCAAGCCAGTCGGTCAGCGGTTTGAGCGGCGAATATTCCTCCGTCTCGAGCACCGCCGAATAGTAGTACGCTCGTATGACGTGCGATTTCTTTCGGAAGAACTCCAGCAGGTTGCGATAATCGACATCGAAACCGAGATTCCGCGAAGCGGAGTATAGATTTGCGCCGTCTATGAAGAGGCAAACACGTTCGTTAGGCAGGAAATTCATGAAGTCTTCGCCTCTCAACGCCGCCCAATCCACCGAAACCTCTGGCGTGGCGGGCAAGGATTTAAACAGTGTGGGTCCTATGTTGCTTGACCGCAAGAAAGTCTTTTGTAGACGTTGCATCGTCGCAATTGGCGCTAATCTCGGCGGCTGGGACGGCGCAACTCCTCTGCAAGTCTGTGAGCGGGCCCTGCGCGCCGTCTGCGCCACCTTGCCGGGCCAGGCAAGGTGGCCTGCCTCACGCGCATCGCCATTTCGGTCGGGTTGGTACTCGACAGCGCCGATTCCCGCATCCGGCCAGCCGCGCTACGTCAACGGCGCGGTCAGCCTGCTGACCGAAGCCGATCCTTCCACAATTCTCGCGTTCTTACAGAGAATCGAGATTTCCGAAGGCAGATCGCGCGGCATCGTGAACGCCGCACGCACGCTCGACCTCGATTTGATCGATCTCGACGGCACGATACGCGCGGCGCCCGATCCAATTCTGCCCCATCCGCGCGCGCATCTGCGCGCATTTGTTTTGCTGCCCGTGCGCGACCTGGTGCCTGACTGGATACACCCCGTTACAAAACAGAGCGTGCATGCGCTGCTGGCAGCCTTGCCGGAGCAGGACATCCACCCGCTCTAGCAGCCTATCCGGGCGGGAGAATGCGGCCCGCCGCCTGGCTTTGCCGCCCCCGCGCCCCGGCGCTTAGCGCTTGCAACATGGCCGGCCCGGGCCTACCTAGGAGGCTCCCAAATCCGTTCGCGTTGGAGTGCCCGTCGTATGGCGCGTGTAACCGTTGAAGACTGCGTCGAGCGGGTCCCGAACCGCTTCGAGCTCGTCCTGCTCGCCGCCCAGCGCGCGCGCAACCTGAGCCGCGGCGAGGAACTCACCATCGACCGCGACGACGACAAGAACCCCGTCGTGGCCCTGCGCGAGATCGCCGGCGAGACCGTCGAGCTGGCCAAGCTCGAGCAGGACCTGATCAAGTCGCTGTCCCGCTCGCCCGAGCCCGAGCCCGCCGACGAGGAGGTGCTCGACCTCATCCCGACCGACCAGAACATCTTCGGCCTGCAGGACATCTCGGCCGAGGAGGAAGCGGCCAACATGCCGCAGGAGGAGCTCTCTCCCGACGATCTGGAGGCTGCCATCGAAGCCGAACTAGGCGGCCGCCGCCGCTAGGACCAGCATGCAGAAGGGGACGCTCGGAGCAGGGGGTGCCCGGTTAAGGGGGCGCAGATGACCGGCACGATCCCCGCGCATCCATCGCCCGCCTTCGCACCCGAAGGCTCCGCCAGCCTGGCGCCGACACGCGACTACCACCTGACGGACCGGGTTCGCGCCTACGCTCCCGGCGCCGACACCGCACTTATCGAAGACGCCTATGTGGTGGCGAGCCAGGCGCATAGCTCGCAGATCCGCGACAACGGCGACCCCTACATCACGCACCCGCTGGCGGTGGCCGACATCCTGACCAGCTACCGCCTGGATGTTCCCAGCATCTGCACGGCGTTGCTGCACGACACCATCGAGGACACCTCGGTCACGCTGGCCGATATCGAGAAGCGGTTCGGCCCCACCATCGGCGGCCTGGTCGACGGCGTGACCAAGCTCACCCGTCTCGAACTGCAATCCGACCGCACCAAGCAGGCTGAGAACTTCCGCAAGCTGGTGCTCGCCATGTCGCGCGACATCCGCGTGCTGCTCGTCAAGCTCGCCGACCGGCTGCACAACATGCGCACCCTCGGCTTCGTGCAGAAACTCGAGCGCCGGCAACGCATCGCGCACGAGACGATGGATATCTACGCGCCGCTCGCCGCCCGCATCGGCATGGATGCGATGAAGACGGAGCTGCAGAACCGCTCCTTCGCCGAACTCGAGCCGGACGCGCATCACACCATCCAGGCGCGGCTGAACTATCTGCGCGGCCAGGGTGCCGACGTGATCGAGGAAGTGCGCCAGGAACTGGCATCGGTGTGCCGCGACGGCGGCGTCGAGGTGCTGGAAGTGTCCGGCCGCGAGAAGAGCGCTTATTCCATCTGGGAGAAAATGCAGAAGCGCAACGTGGCGTTCGAACAGCTGTCGGACATCATGGCATTTCGCATTGTCGTACCCACCCGCGAGCAGTGCTACATGGCGCTCGGGGCCGTGCACAATGCCTACCCGGTGATCGCCGGCCGCTTCAAGGATTACATCTCCACGCCGAAGGCGAACGGCTATCAGAGCCTGCACACCGGCGTGACGTTGCGCCATCCGCGCAACCAGAAGATCGAAGTGCAGATCCGCACCGTGACCATGCATGACGTTGCTGATAATGGCGTCGCCGCGCATTGGAATTACAAAGAGGGCGAAGCCGAGCCGGCACCAAGTGCGGGACGTATCAGGTGGGTTCAGGATCTTCTCGAAATCCTCGACAACTCCGCAGCACCCGATGAATTCCTCGAGAACACCAAGCTCGAGCTCTACCAGGATCAGGTCTTCTGCTTCACGCCGAAAGGTCAGCTGATCGAACTGCCGCGCAACGCGACGCCGATCGATTTCGCCTACGCCGTGCACAGCCAGATCGGCGACACCTGCGTCGGCGCCAAGATCAATGGCCGGCTGATGCCGCTGCGCCACGTGCTGCAGAACGGCGACCAGGTCGAAATCATGACGGCGCGTGGCGGCAAGCCGTCGCCGTCATGGGAGCGCTGGGTCGTCACCGGTCGCGCCCGTGCGCGCATCCGCCGCTACGTGGTGGCCCAGCAACGCGCGCAGACGATCGAGAACGGCCGTTCGGCACTCACCCGCGCCTTCCGCCAGGACGGTCTCGACGGTTCTGAGAAGGCGATCGAGCCGGCACTGAAGGCGCTGAAATGCGCCACGCTGGACGACCTCTATGCAGCCGTCGGCGGCGGCCATATCGGCCCGAAGGACGTCGTGCACGCAGTCTATCCGGACATGCTCGAGGCAGCCCGCGGCCCGCGCATGATGCCGGCAATGCTGGCCCGGCCGCCCGGCGCGCGCGCGCCGTCGCGCGACAGCGGCATGGCGGTCACCGGCCTCGTCGCCGGCATGGCGGTGCATTACGCAGGCTGTTGTCACCCGCTGCCGGGCGACCGCATCGTCGGCATCGTCACCACCGGCAAGGGCGTCACCATCCATACCGGCGAATGTCCAACGCTCGAAAGTTTTGCCGCGACACCCGAACGCTTCATCGATGTCGACTGGGACTACGCCGCCGTCGGCGCAGGACCACGCAGCAAGGCCAACGTTCATACCGGCCGAATCAGCGTCATCGCCGCGAACGAGCCCGCCACCATCGGCAACCTCACCAACGCGGTGGCGCGCCAGGAAGGCGGCGTCAGCAACCTCAAGATCGTCAACCGGCAACAGGATTTCATGGAAATCCTGGTCGACGTGGAAGTGCGCGACCTGCGGCATCTGTCCATGGTCATCGCCGGCCTGCGCGCGGTCAGCGGCCTCACCCAGGTGGAACGCGCGCATGCCTGAGTGTCGCGCCTTCAGGGTTCAGAAATGATCCTGGGCCTCGGCGCCGACCTCTGCGACGTGCGCCGCGTCGAGAAGGTGATGGCGAAGTTCGGCGACAAGTTCCTCGTCCGTGTGTTCACCGAAACCGAACGCGCGCGCGCCAAACGCCGCACCGAGGCGCTGTGGCCCGGTACCTTCGCCAAGCGCTTCGCCGCCAAGGAGGCCTGTGCCAAGGCGCTCGGCACCGGCTTCTCGCAGGGCGTGTTCCATTCCGACATGGGTGTGGTGAACCTGCGCACCGGCCAGCCCACCATGGAACTGACGGGCGGCGCCCTGGCCCGGCTGCAGGCGATCACGCCCCCCGGCATGAAGGCCGAACTGGCCCTCACCATGACCGACGAGCTGCCTTACGCATTCGCTCAAGTCA
>CAZZVF010000209.1:0-5953 GCA_964657355.1 uncultured Buchnera sp. | reverse complement strand
GGTTGGTACTACCCGGTTGCATCATTCTCCCGGCGGGCTCGCCCGCGTGTCGTTTCGCGCGCCGCCGCCGCCCGCTGGTCATAGGCGTCCACTATACGCCCGACGAGCGGATGACGCACCACGTCCCGCGTGCCGAACCTGGCGAAGCCGATGCCATGCACACCCTCGAGTGTCTCGACCGCATCGCGCAAGCCGCTGCGCACGCCCGACGGCAGGTCGACCTGCGTGAGATCGCCGGTGATGACCATGCGCGTGCCCTCTCCCATGCGGGTGAGAAACATCTTCATCTGCGCCTCGGTGGTGTTCTGCGCCTCGTCGAGAATGACAAAAGCATGCGCCAGCGTGCGGCCGCGCATGAAGGCGAGCGGCGCCACCTCGATCTCGCCCGTGCCCATGCGCCGGATCACCTGGTCGCCCGGCATCATATCGTGCAGCGCATCGTACAGCGGCCGCAGATAGGGATCGATCTTCTCCTTCAAGTCGCCGGGCAGAAAGCCGAGCCGCTCGCCAGCCTCGACGGCAGGACGGCACAGCACGATGCGCTCGACGCGCCCGGCCAACAGCATGGCGACCGCCTGGGCGACCGCGAGATAGGTCTTGCCGGTGCCGGCCGGGCCGAGGGCGAACACCATCTCGAAGCGGCCAAGAATATCCATGTAGGCGGACTGCCCGGGCGAACGCGGGCCGACGGCACCGCGGCGCGTGCGTATGGCGGGCAGGTCCGAAAACGGCAGCCGCGGATCGTCATCCGTCCGGTTGAGCAGCCTGATGGCGGCATCGACGTCGCCTGCACCCACACCTTCGCCCTTCTCGAGCCGCTTCCACAATCCCGTCAGAGCCGCCTGCGCCGCCGCCACCGATGAAGGCTCGCCGCTGATCGCCACCTTGTTGCCGCGGCACGCCAGCCGGACGCCGAAACCCTGTTCGAGCCGCACCAGGTGCCTGTCGTGATCGCCGAGCAGCAGAGGCAGCAGGGCGTTGTCGTTGAAGTTCAGCGTCACGGCGCGTCCAGGGGTCAGCGGCGCCAGTGCAGGCAGCGTGGGGGCGATCTGGGTCAAGCGCATTCACTCTCCGTTAAGGTTGCTCCGAACAGGTTTGCGAGGCTGGCATCATGGTCAGGCTGGCTGGCTTGAGGCGAAACGCACATTGCGCCGCTCAGGGAATTGGTGTGCGCGGCTTCGACGAACACCTCGATCTCGCGGCCGACGAGCGTCATCGGGCCGATCAGGTGAACCGGTTGCAGATAGGGCGAACGTCCGGCGATCTGGCCCGGATGCCGGCCTGCACCCGTAATCAGCACGGGCAGCGTGCGGCCGGTGCAGCCTTCATTGAACGCCGCCTGCTGTTCGCGGAGCAGCGCCTGCAACGCCTGCAGCCGCCGGTCCTTTTCGGCCTCCGCCACCTGCAACGGGGCGCCGGACGCCGGCGTGCCTGGACGCGGCGAGTATTTGAAGCTGAACGCCTGCGCGAAACCGACATCGCGGATGAGTTGCAGCGTCGCCTCGAAATCGGCCTCGGTCTCGCCAGGAGAGCCCACGATAAAATCGGACGACATCGCAAGATCAGGACGAACCGTCCGCAGGCGGTCCACCAGGCGCCGGTAATGCGCCGCGTCATGCTTGCGGTTCATCGCCGCCAGCATCCTGTCCGACCCCGATTGCACGGGCAGATGCAGGAACGGCATCAACGCGGCGAGGTCGCCATGCGCCGCGATCAGGTCGTCATCCATGTCGGTGGGGTGCGACGTGGTGTAGCGCAGCCGGAGCAGGCCGGGACTTTCCGCCAGATCGCGCAGCAGCCGCCCGAGCGTCTGCGGCCGCCCATGGCGCCCCTCGCCGTGCCAGGCATTGACGTTCTGCCCGAGCAGCGTGATTTCGCGCGCTCCACCCGCCACCATGCGCCGCGCCTCGGCAAGAACCGACGCAGCAGGCCGGCTCGCCTCGGCACCGCGCGTATAGGGAACCACGCAAAAGCTGCAGAATTTGTCGCAGCCTTCCTGGATGGTGAGAAACGCCGTCATGCCCTGGTTGGCCTGGGGAGCTGCCTCGTCCGGCAGGAAGTCGAACTTGGACTCCGCCGGAAAATCGGTGTCGATCACCGCACCCGCCGCCCGGCTGGCGCGCGCCACCATCTCGGGCAGGCGATGATAGGTCTGGGGTCCGAGCACGATGTCCACATACGGTGCACGCGCCAGTATCTCGGCGCCTTCCGCCTGTGCCACACAGCCGGCGACAGCGAGGATGGTGCGCTTGCCCGCCTCCGACCGCGCGTGCTTGATCAGCCGCAACCGGCCGAGCTCCGAGAACACCTTCTCGGTCGCACGGTCGCGGATATGGCAGGTGTTGAGGATGACCATGTCGGCGTCGATCGCCGAATCGGCAGGGGCATACCCGAGCGGCGCCAGCACATCCGCCATCCGGGCACTGTCGTACACATTCATCTGACAGCCCCATGTGATGACGTGAAGGCGCTTGGGCGAGGCTTCGGATACGAGCGCCGGCAGGCTATGAGATGGGGCAGTATTCACGATCTGGGGCACTCCGGCTTCTTCCGCCAAGCCAAAAGCCAAGTCGGGCGGGAAGCCGGAGCAATCGTTGCAGGGCAGCGCGTCGTCAACCGTCGCCTGACGAAAGAGGTGCTGCTAGAATCCGCATGACATGCTCCCTGGCCTGGCCACAGCGTGGCAGATCGTGCCGAGTCGCCTGCAAGAAAAGACCGGGCCTACGCAAATGCTCGATCTTCCTCGCACTTGCCCGCCACAGCGGCAGCGCTGGCGCGAGAAGGGCGTGCCGGCCGGTTTTGCCGCAATGCCGACGCGCCATCCGCGACCGCCTGCCAGGTCGCGTTCGACAGCGCCTTGCGATCGGCGAAATCCCGCGGGTCAAGCGCGCCATGAAACAGCAGGGTGACCCGTTTGCCGCGCCATTGCGCAAGCCGCCAGAGATGCGGCGCCAGGCTCATATCGCCGTACCAGGAAAATACCGTCCGGCTCGCCCGCCCGACCGGAAGATCCGCCAAGCGGTCGTAAACGATGGACACCGGCTGGATGATGGGCGTGGTGTCACCATACGCCGCGGCAAAGAACGAGGAGTGGAACGGCAGCACGCGCGATCCGTCCGAACTGGTCCCCTCGGGGAACAGGATCAGGCTGTCGCCGGCCTTCAGCCGGCCCTGCATCTCGCTGCGTTCCCGCCCGATGCTCTGGCGCGACCGGCTGACAAAGACCGTGCGCCCAAGCCGCGCGATGGTGCCGACCAGCGGCCATCCGGCCACATCGTCCTTGGAGACGAAACAGGCACGCAACTCACCGCCGACCGCCGGAATGTCGAGCCAGGAGGAGTGATTGCCGACATAGATCACCGGCCGCGCCTTGCCGCCTTGCCGCCCTGTCGGTTCGACTCGCTCGCCGATGATGCGCACGTGCAGTCCGAGCAGCCCGGCGATCGCGGCCCAGTAGAAGCGCGCGAAATCTACCTTGCCCTTGCCCGGCAGCAGCAACAGCGCGGCCTGGATCAGCGCGGCGAACGGGGTGAACAGCAGCACGAGCAGCACGCAGCGCGCAGCGCGCAACTGCCGTAGGGCATGCCGTTGCCGCGATATCGACCGCTCCTGCTCCACCACCCGGAACTGGCGCAGGTGCGATGGATCGATGGCCACACGGCGCATGGGATTATTGAGGTGCTGCATCGCCCTTCCTGGTTAGCCAGGAGAATGCGCCAGGACAATGACCGCAACGTTAAGTCCACAAGAAGATATGGCGTCACACTCGATACCGATGCGGAACGTGGCGCTTCGGGCATGGATGGCGGCGCCGGTTTGCCTGTAACGGGTATTGTATGCCGGGCCAGCGCCACACAAATTCACCCAGACGCACACTCCTGCAGTCGGCGATCGCTGCCTCCGTCTGCACGCTGCTCGGCGATCCGGCTCAGGCAGCCGACCCGGTGCGCTATACCGTCAGCATCGCCAAAACCGGCAACGGAGCTCTGGACGCGGCCATCTCCGGCAGCTCCCAGCTCATCGCCCTACGCACCAAAGCGCCCGCTGGCTCGTTCGCGGTCGTCGCCCGTGCCCGATCCGACATCGGCCGCCTGCGCACCGCTCTCGACAGTTTCGGCTACTACGAAGGCCGCACGAGGGTCACCGTCGCCGGGCGCTCACTCGACGATCCCGGGCTGCCGGATGCGCTGGATGCCCTGCCGGCCGATGCCGCGCCCACGATCGCCATCGCCATCGACACGGGCCCACTATTTCACCTCCGCCATGTCACCTTCGGCGGCACGGTTCCGGCCGCGGCCCTCGCGGCAGTCAGCCTCAAGCCTGGCCAGCCCGCCGTCGCGTCGGACGTGCTGGCGGCTGGCAATGCGCTGCTGAGCGCCCTGCAGGAACAAGGCTATGCCCTTGCCCGGGTCGACCCTCCCGTGGCGACCGAACTGCCGCCCCAACAGGCGCTCGACGTGTCGTTCCACGTCGTGACAGGCCCCCGGGTCGATCTCGGTGCCATCACATTCTCCGGCCTGCACGGCGTGAACGAGCGCTACGCCCGGCGGCGCATGATGCTGCACACCGGTGAGCTCTACCAGCCGAGCAAGATCGAGGCGGCGCGGCAGGACCTGGTGGCGGCCGGCGTGTTCTCGGGCGTGCAGATGCGTGCCTCGCCAGCGCTGGACGCGCAGGGCAACATCCCGCTCGTGGTCGATGTCACCGAACGGCCGCGCCACTCCGTGACGACCAATGTCGGTTATTCGACCGATCTCGGCGGCAGTGCCGGCGTGACCTGGTCGCACCGCAACCTGTTCGGCAATGCGGAAAAGCTCAACCTCACCGTCGGCATCACCAATCTCGGCGGCAGCGACAGCAACGGTCTCGGCTACCAGGCAAAGGCGCAGTTCCTCAAGCCGGATTACTACCATCGCGACCAGACGCTCGAGCTCGACGTCGGCGCCATCCGGCAGGACCTAGACGCCTACGAGCAGACCGCCGCGACCGTGGGCGCGATCCTGACCCGCAAGCTCTCCAAGCGCTGGACGGCGAGCATCGGGCTGACCGGCATCCAGGAGCAGATCATCCAGGAAGGCACCACGCGCGACTACACGCTGGTGGCCGTGCCGATCACCGGGCGCTTCGACAGCACCGACCTGCCGAACCCGCTGGAGGACCCGCTGCATGGCGTGCGACTGACTGCGAGTGCCGCGCCCACCGAATCGCTTTCCAGCGGAAACAGCACCTTCGTCATTCTGCAGGGCACCGCCGCCAGCTATTTCGACCTGGCCACTCTCGGGATCGCGCACCCTGGCCGCAGCGTGCTGGCGGGGCGCGTCCTGGTCGGCAGTGCGCAAGGTGCCAGCGAGTTCCAGCTGCCGCCCGACCAGCGCTTCTACGGCGGCGGCTCGGCCACCGTTCGCGGCTATAAATACCAGTCGATCGGCCCATTGTTCGCCGACGGCAATCCGGCCGGCGGCGCTGCCATCGATGCCGCCAACATCGACACACTGGTGTTGGGTTGTACGCACTATCCGTTCATCGCTGAAGCGATCCAGGCACGCTTGCGGAGCAACGTCCAGTGGGTGGACACGGCACCTTCCATTGCAGAACGTGTTGCGGCTTTGACGCCGTCCGCGGATGTTGACGAACCTGGAGGACGCTTGCGTGTGCTGAGCACGGGATCAACCGCCATCATGGGCCAATTTCTGGCTCGTTGCGTTGGTCTGTCGCATGCACGCGTTGAGCAAATTACGTTGTAACGAACAAGCGCTGCAGACGCCGTTTATCATCGCGCCCACTTGGCCCGGGTGACGAAACTGGTAGACGTAGCGGACTTAAAATCCGCGGCTTTCGGGCGTGGGGGTTCAAGTCCCCCGGTGGGCAGGCGCCTGACGGGCAAAGTGCGCCAGGCATCGTCAAAGCTTGCCCGAAAGCGGACGTCTACCCGTTCTTCGCCACCATCGATCTC
>CAZZVF010000208.1:0-5977 GCA_964657355.1 uncultured Buchnera sp. | reverse complement strand
GCGGGACTCGCCAGCAACAACCTGGAAGCCTCGCTCCAGCGCGCCATGCACGAACCCCGGCGTGGCCAGCGTGACCGGCTGCAGGCGGTGCTTGTGGCGGACGCGACCCTGCGCCGCATAGCCGGCCGGCTCACCGCATTCTCTCTCGATCCAGCCTCGCTCGAAGCGGCAACGCTCGAGGCCACCGAAACCACC
Source organism: uncultured Buchnera sp. (assembly GCA_964657355.1). GTDB lineage: Bacteria > Pseudomonadota > Alphaproteobacteria > Acetobacterales > Acetobacteraceae > BOG-908. Next base: position 5,782 of record CAZZVF010000208.1, on the reverse strand, counting down.
GCTGCGACAAGGGCGTGGATCCCGGCCGGCCTGCAGGCCCTGGCCGACCTCGCTCCTCCGCCGCCCCGGCCGCAACAGCGCTCGGGGATTGAGGGCCTCGAGCGTTTAGCTCGCCAGGTCGAACTGCTTGGCGGCGCGCTGGATCGCCTTGGCCATGCTGGCAACGCCGTTGCCGCGATTGGTCGATAGGGCCTCGATCAGCCCGAGGTCTCGAAGGAACTGCGGGTCGGTCGCCAGCACCTCCTGCGGCGAACGGCCCGAATAGACACGCAGCAGCAGCGCCACCAATCCCGAGACGATGGCCGCATCCGATGCCCCGGCCAAATGGAGCGTCCCGTCGCGGTGCAGCACCTCCATCCACACCTGGCTTTGGCAGCCGGGAACGCGGTGCGCGTCGTTCGTCCACTCGGCAGGAAACGGCGGCAGTTTGCGGCCGAGCTCGATGATGAACTGGTAGCGGTCCATCCAATCGTCGAACACGTCGAGCTCTTCGCGTATGGCTTCGATCGCCTCGTTCGCTGAAGCTTCCGGCGGATCTACAAAAGGGTCTGGCATGACCCGCATGTGCGGCTGCCCCCGAAGCCGGTCAACCTCGGCGGTCGCCCGCGCACTCTAGTATTTTAGGCTTCGCGCGGCCTTCTGCTGCGCCATCTGCCCGCGTATGAACGTCCCAAGCACGCCTGCATCGGTGCGCGGCAATCCTGTATCCGCCAGGCTCGCGAGTTGCGCGTAGAACCAGCTGAGCGTGCCGAAGCCGTTCAGCGCCCGGACCAGCTTGATCGGCGAGCCATGTCCGAGCACGCCCGGTCCGATCCGCAGGCGAGTTTCCCAGCTTTCGAGTGTGGTCGCCGTGCCGCGCAGCAGCCGCCCAGGTGCTGCGGGATCGACGCAGAGCGGCCGCGCAAGCCCGATCACATCCAGACCATCCTTTGCAATCGCCTCCGCCATGCCGGAAGCCGTCCTGAAGCCGCCGGTCACCATCAGCTTCGCACGGGTGACGGATTGCCTGATTTCCGGTGCGAACTTGCTGAAGTAACTCTCCCGATCACGCGTCGAGGCACGCATGACCGGTTCTTCGGCAGCTTCCAGCCCTGCCAGCTTCATCATCCGCGGCTGTTCGTAGCTGCCACCGGATAACTCGATGAGGTCGACCCCCGCCTCGTCGAGCCACCGCGCCACCGTTTGGCTGTCCTCGAAGCTGAAGCCGCCGCGCTGGAAGTCGGCCGAGTTCAGCTTCACCGAAACCGGGAAATCGGCGCCCACGGCCGCGCGTGTGGCCCGCACGGTATCCATCAGGAAGCGCGCGCGGTTCGCGAGATCGCCGCCCCATCCATCGGTGCGGACGTTCGAGCGTGGCGAGAGGAACGACGAAATCAGGTAGCCGTGCGCCGCATGGATCTGCACGCCGGTAAATCCAGCCTCGCGCGCGATCGCGGCCGCCTCGGCGAATTTTGTAATCAGACCCGCGATTTCCGCCGCCGTCAGCGCGACCGGACGGCCGAACTGACCGCCAGGCAGTGCGACTGCAACTGGAGACGGCGCGCTCGGTGAGGCATTCACGATCTTCGGCGTCTGGCGGCCGGCATGCGAAATCTGCATCCAGAGATGATTGCCGCCAGCGGTGCCCGCCCGCGCGTAGCCACGCAGCCTGGCCATGGCTTCGGCATCCTGCGGCCCCGCGATGGCAACATTACCGGGCGCCTCGAGGTGTCGGCGATCCACCTGCACGTTGCCCGTCAGCAATAGCCCTGCACCGCCCTCGCTCCACAGCCGGTAGAGCCGCTCATGCCGCTTCGTGGCCCGGTTTCGCGCATCGGCCAGATGCTCGGTCATCGCCGCCTTCGCCAGCCGGTTCGGCAACACCGCACCGCACGGCAGAGTCAACGCCTCCGCCAGCGCCGCTCGATACTGGTCGCCGGCGAACTCGGTCATGCACATCCTTGGGAACAGGGTTCCCGAGTAAATGCTCCTCATCATTTCAAATGCATAGACACCGGCCCACGATGCGAGCGGGCTGGTGCGATCGTTTTTGTCCGTAATCAGGCCGTTGGCTCCATCGGCGCCGCCGAAGCCGTGGATGACGATCTGTGTGTCGCTCCAGCTCACGAAATTCGCGGTCACCGTGTCGGTGATGCCCCGCATCCCTCGTTTTCCTTGTCGAAAATGCTATCGTCATAGTCAGTATCGACATGTAACGAAATCAAGCGAATTTTCAGCGAAAGCCCGCAGAGGCTGAAAGCCTCGACCAGGGTGGCGCGCCCTACAGGAATCGAACCTGTGACCCATAGCTTAGAAGGCTATTGCTCTATCCAACTGAGCTAAGGGCGCAAACCTGGCTGCGTAGTGCCGCAATGGCGACTAAATCGCCTTCCAAAATCAATGTGTCCAGTTGTCCAGCCGGCCGAACTTGAAGTTGTCGGCATAGGCTTTCGGCTTATGGACACGAACGGGGGCCAGTTCGACGTCGTAGGGAGCACCCTTCTTCTCCGCGAACGCGATCGCCTCTTCCCTCGTGTCGAAGCGCAGTCGAATTTGGCTCAGTGTATCGTGGCTGCCGAACCAACCCATCAGCGGATCCTGCACGCGCCGATCGCTCGGCTCCCATTCCAGAACCCACTCCTGCGTGCCGGCGATACCGGACTGCATGGCGGTCTTCGGCTGCTGGAAAATACGGGCGCGCATGAATGCTTCCTCAAACACTGGTCGGGGCGAGAGGATTCGAACCTCCGGCCCCCTGCTCCCAAAGCAGGTGCTCTACCAGGCTGAGCTACGCCCCGGGCCGCGCACCCGATAGCAGTGCGCCGAGCGGAAGGCCAGAGGCGGGTGTTTTCCGAAGAGCCGGTGCCGGCTTGAACCCAATTCCTTGACCGCAGCGCGAGCCGCGGGCAGAGGCGCGGCTGCAATGCGCATCCTCCATGTCGGCAATTTCGGGTCCAGGGCCAAAGGCGCCTTCCTGCACTCGGTGGCACCTAAGCTGAGCCGCGGGATGGTCCGTCTCGGCCACCAGGTGGTGGATTTCGCCGACCGGGACGTGGCACGCGCCGGCAACCTGCTCGGCTCGCGCAAGCTCGGCCTGGCCGCGGTCAACCGGGCGCTGCTGAGCCTGGCCTCGGACATGCATCCCGATGTGCTCCTACTCGGCCATGCCGACACGATCCGCGCTGGTACGATCGCGGCGATCCGGCGGAGCATCCCGGCGCTGCGTGTGCTGCAGTGGAACGTCGACCCGATCTTCGAGCCGGATAATATCGGCCGGCTGCGCACCAAGCTCGACGTGGTGGACGCAACCCTTGTTTCCACCGCCGGCGATGCGCTGGGACCGCTGCGGCGTGCCGGCATGCGCCTGGGATTCCTGCCCAATCCGGTAGATTTCTCCGTCGAGAGCGGCGCGGCCCACCTCCGCGACGACCTGCCGCACGATCTGTTCTTCGCCTGCGGCCACCCGTCGCGCCCGAAGCGCACCATCGGCGGCACGGAGTGGGACATGGACGACTTCTTCCGCGCCCTGCTTGCCGCCGCACCCTCGCTGCGCCTCCGCCTGGCGGGCGCCATGGGGCAACCGCATCTCGCCGGTCACCCCTACCAGGAAGCGCTTTCCTCCTGCGCACTGGGGCTGAACGCGAGCCGCCGCAACGACGCCTTCCTCTATAGTTCCGACCGCCTCGCCCACATGATCGGCAACGGGCAGGCCATCCTCATCGATCGCGCCAGCGGTTACGGCACGCTGTTCGGTGAGGATGAAATGGCATTCTTCTCGACTTTCGACGAGCTCGCGGCGAAGGCGCTCCACCTGGCGGGGAATCCCGATCAACGGCGCGCGATGGCGCAAGCCGGCCGCACACGCTACCACGCGCTCTTCAACGAAATCCTGGTCGCGCGGTATGTTCTCGATGTTGCGTGCGCCACCCACAATCCGGCGGATTACGCTTGGCCGACCCTGATCGCCTGAGCCACCCGGCAAATAACTGGCTGGTCGGCGCCATAGCGGCACTGCTTCCGGGCGCCCTGCTGGTATTTTTCGCCAGCGCGTTCTTGCTGCCGACCGAGCCCGCCTATTCGCTGGTCTTCTATCTCTGCACGGTGCCGGCGACGCTCGCCTTCGTGCGGGTGAATGGGCTTTCCTTCACCCTGACGACGCCCGCTTTGCTGGCACTCGGGCTCATCGTCTGGTCCGGCCTCACCCTGATCTGGGGCCATGACGACAAACACCGAACCGGCCACTTCGCCGGCGACGCCGCCATGACGTTGGTCTTCGTCACCGGCCTGCTTGCCGCCTTGCCGCAATGGAAGACCCGCATGCAGCTGGCCGACCTGCTGGTCGTGGTGGGCCTGGTGAACGCGGCTGGTTCCATTGCGGCCAGCCTGATCGGCCATCCGAAAGATCCGCGCCTGCACGGCTGGGGCGCCAGCATCCACCCCATCCTGGGCGCCTCCGTGATGGCAACCGCCTACGTGACGGCGCTGTGGCGAGGCCTGGCGGTCTCACGCGAGCGCGCCGCGAACCTTGCCGCCGCTTCCATCATGGCAGTGTTCATCCTGTTCACCGAAAGCCGCGGGCCGCTCCTGGCGGCCGGCGGCGCCACGCTGTTGCTGTGCGTGGCGGGCGCCTGGCGATGGCGGGCACTCGGCACGGCGTTGGCATTCGGACTTATATGGCTGCTGCTCCCAAGAGCCGTTCAGCAGCACCAGGCGAAAGTGCTCGTCGCGCGCGGCTCGTCCCGCCGCTTCGAAATCTGGGAGCGCACATTGGACCTGATCCGCGACCGTCCGCTGTTCGGCCACGGCCTGGCTGCCAACGTGGATGTTCCGGGCATTACCTTCCCGCACGACCTCTATCTGTCCGTGTTGTTCTATAGCGGCCTTGTCGGGTTCGCGATCTTTCTGGCCATGGCGGTCGCTTGCACCTGGAGGCTGGTGCGGCCGCCCGAAGGCGCCTGGACGATCCCCAACGAGCGGGTGTGGGCGGCCGCGCTGTGGCTCAATGCCCTGGGCTCGGGCCTCACGGACCTCGGGCAGATCACCAAGGGACCCGGCCCCATGTGGTTCATCGTGTGGCTGCCGGTAGCGCTGCTCGCCTACCGGCCACGACCCGCTTCGGGTTACCCGACCCTCAGCAGTCGGGTCCCTTCGGCGCCGAGCCAGGCGACCGCTTCGGCCCTGTGAGGCGACAGGCTTTCGGTCAGCGCCCAGAAGCTGAGCCCGTGGTTCATGTGCTTCAGGTGCGCCACCTCATGCGCCACGACGTAGTCCTGCACGTAAGGCGGCGCCATCAGCAGCCGCCAGCAGAACATCAACGAGCCATCGGATGTGCAGCTGCCCCAGCGGCTGCGTGTATCCTTCACGGACACCCGTTTCAGCGTCAGGCCGGCACCGTGTGCCTTCGCCATCGCCTGCTGGGAAAAGCGGCGCCGAGCTTCGCGGCGCAGGAAATCGCCGACCCGCCTGGGGAGGAACTCGCTGGATCCCGCAACATGCAGCACACCATCGTCAAGCCAGGCACCGCCGCGCGCATCCGGGGCATGCCGGATGAGGTGCGGTGTGCCGTCGATCGTCACGCACGCGCCGTCGGTGAACGGCTCCGGCTCCGGCAGTGCGGCCAAGCGTGCGGCCACCCACTCGGCATTGCGAGCCAGAAGTGCAATGCCCGCCGCCCGGCCGGCTCGCATGGGCAGCGTCACGACCACCCGGCCGCTTTTTGCATCGACACGAAGGGTGACGCGCCGGGCTGTCGCGTGCCGGAGCCACTGGATCGTCGCATTGCCTCCTGGGATCGGAAGCGACT
>CAZZVF010000207.1:0-6007 GCA_964657355.1 uncultured Buchnera sp. | reverse complement strand
TCCGACCACCAATGCTGTCCTGGCCATGTCTAGCCTCGTGAAGCTGCGGCCGCGCGCGGCACTGTCACAGCGTCCTTGTAGGGAACAAATGAACCAGCACCATCATCCGGTAGAAGCGGCACAGCCGAACCAGGCGTCGCGTGCTGCCCTCCAGACCGACGGCGCGACCTGCTGCCACGACTACAACCGCAACTATCCGCTTGGCTCGCATCTTCAAGGCCGCCTCGCGACGCGGGCGAGCGTGCTTTCCAGCGAGTGGGTAAGCTGGCCGATATCGCCGATGGTCGCAGCCCATTTCTCTGCGGTGAAGTGGGCTTTGTAGTGCGCGTAGGCATCGGGGTCGCCTGCGAGGGAAACCGCGATCCGCACATAGGCGTCCGCGTCCGGCGCGATGCCGGCGTCCGCGCCGATCGCATTCAGCAGGCGTGCCGCCATGCGGGACGCGAATGCACGGCCGGAGAGCGTGAGGAGCGGAAGCCCCATGCGGATGGCGTCGCTCGCAATGGTGCCCGCATTGTACGGGAAGGTGTCCAGGAACAGATCCGCCGCGGCCAACCGCGCCATGTAATCGGCTGGCGAAACCCTGCCGGCGAAAATCAATCGATCCGGAGCGATCCCGCTTCTGACTGCATGATCGCGAAGGTTGCTGCACGCCCACTCGTTGTCGCCGATCAGCCAGAGCGATGAATTCTCGACCTGCCGCAGAATGTCCATCCACAGGCCGAACATGGACTGCGTGATCTTGTAATGGTTGGAGAAGCAGCAGAACACGAAACCGTCGGCAGGAAGGCCGGCTGAGGGACGCGACATGGCGGCGCCAGCCTCGCGCTTGCTGTCATTCGCCTGGTAGTTCGCCGCGATATACAACGGCTTTGGCAGATACGATGCAGCGCCGTCCGGCGGAATAACGAAATCGTCGCAGAACAGGTAGTCGAGTTCGGGTAGCGGCACCGGGCCGATGAAGCCGAGATAGGTCGCCTGCACCGGTGCCGGTCGCCAGCGCAGCACCTGCAGCCGCGAGCCTTGGGTGAGCCCGTTGAGGTCGATCAATATGTCGATTTCGTCCGTGGCGATGCGTTCGGCCGCCTGCTCGTCGGACAGTTCCCGTATCGGCCTGAAATGATCGAACGCGCCGGTCACGCGGCGGCGTATGTCGCTGCCGTCCTCGATCGTCGAGCAGTAGCCGTAAACCTCGAAGCGCGCGCGATCGTGCCGCTCGAAGAGTTCGGCAATCAGGAAGCTCATTGCGTGCCGGCAGAAATCCGACGACAGGTAGCCAACCCGGATCCGGTCGTGGCTGTAGCCATCGACCGGGCTCAGCCGCCGGCCGACCGGCATTGTCTTGCGGGCGATCCAGCCGCCGCTGATCCTGGTCTGGGCGGTCACATCGTCGGTCAGGGCCAATGCCGCCAGTGGACCGCAATGATCCAGCAGCATGTCGGCCGGCACTCCGACCGTTCCGTCCAGTACAGGCCATGCACACATCTTCTGCCGCACATGAATCCAGTGCTGGATCACATCGGGCTGCTCCGGCGTGGTCAGCAGGCTGGCGCGCAGCCGAGTTTCCGACTCCGCCAGCTGGCCATTTCTTTCCATCAGCCGCGCCTGCTGGTTAAGCAGGGACGTGCGTGCCTCGTCAGGCTGCGTTGCCTGCTGCCAGACGGACAATGCCGCCGCGTCGTTGCCGCCGCGCTCCAGCAACAGTCCGAGATTGATCGCCGCCGGCGAAAATTCCGGATGCAGCGCCAGCGCCCTGCGATACGCCAGCATCGCGCCCGCGCTATCGTTCGCGCAACTCAGTTCGGCGCCGAGATTGAACCATGCGCAATAGGTCTGTGCCGCGCCCGGACCCTGTGCTGCGATCCACGCTCGATACAGGGCGACAACATCGGGCCGGCCCAGGTTCGCGCCAAGCCGCTCCGCCGCGCCGATGAGATCTTCGAAGCTGGTAGCGGCAAAGCCTGAGACGTGAGCCCAACTTGGCCGCTCAACAGCGGGCTCCATCAGCATGATGTCGGTGGCGTCCATATCGTGTGCCTCGAAAGCGGCGCGGGGAAAGCCTGCCCGGCATTGAGGCGTAGTCTTACAAGCGAATTGTGAGTCGATCGTTAAGCATCAAGAACATCATGACGGCGCATTCGTCGTGCCGGCCAACCGTCCATCGATGCACAAAAAACCGAGCACGAATTGTTAACCATTGTCTCGGATAAGGCGGCTTCGTCGCACATCAGGTGCCGCGGACCGCTGGAGACAACCCGTTATGCCGATCCCCACCAAGACGCTCACCGTAACAGCAAACACCGACACGACGGGGCCGCTTTCGCAGAGCGCGATCGCTGCGCTGACGGCCAGCGGTCTTGCTGCACTGGGCACCAGCGGCGTTGCGTCATTCACGACCCTTCAAGTCGAGGCTCTGACCACGACAGCGCTTCCAGGCCTGACGTCGGCGCAACTCGCGGCCATGGCGCCGGCGAGCGTCGACGCGCTGAACGAGTTGCAGGTGGCCGCCTTGAGCACCGCCGCGCTGCAGGGCCTCAGCACCGCCGAGCTCGCCGGCTTCGTCAACAACCAGATCCCGTTTCTGACCACTGCCCAGGTAGCCAGCCTGTCCACCGCGCAGCTGGGAGCATTGTCGGCCGACCAGTTCGTGACACTCACCGGCGCCCAGATCGGCGCGTTGAAAGCAGCACAGATCGCCTCGCTGACCACCGACCAGATCACCGGGATGACAGGCCGCCAGTTCGCCGGCATTTCCAGCACGCAGGTCGCCGCCTTCACCACCGCACAAGATGCGGCGATCAGCACCTACCAGCTGTCTTCGATGTATGCCGCCAGCGTGGCCGGCTTCGGCTCTGCCGGCGTGGCCGCCCTCAGCACGGCGGTGATCGGCGCGTTAAGCCCTGCTGAAATCGCCTTGCTTGGCACTGCCGGGATCGCCGGTCTCTCCACCGCCGAGATCGCAGGCCTGACCGCTTACGCTGCCGGTCAGTTCCCGGCTCTGACCACGGCGCAGATCGCCGCCCTTTCCACGGCGCAGATCCAGGCGATCACAACGGGTGAGGTGCTCGGCATGACCACGGCGGAGGTGGCGGCCCTGACCAAGGTCGAGGTGGCGGCGCTGACCAGCACTCAGGTGGGCACCATGTCCACGGCCCTGCTCGGCGCGCTGTCGAGCCTGCAGACGGGGTCGCTCAGCACGGCGGCACTGGCTGCCATCAGCGCAGAAAAGATCGTCGGCCTGTCCAGCCTGGCCCTCGGCGGCCTGACGTCCACCCAGCTGAATGCGCTCGGCACCGATGCGCTCGATGCGCTGACCACGGCGCAGCTTCCCGGCCTTAGCACCGGCGCCCTGGCAGGGCTCGGCACGGCCGCCCTGGCAAGCCTTTCCCCCGGCCGCCTCGGGGCACTCACCTCGGTGCAGTTCGCAGCCCTGACCACGGCCGAACTGCAGGCCATCACCACCGCTCAGATCGCGGGCCTCAGCACGGCCGAAGTGAAGGGCCTGGCGGCGGCCAAGATCGTGGCGTTCACCACCGACCAGGTGCAGGCGCTGTCGCAGACGCAGGTCACCGCCCTGTCGAGCAGCCAGCTTGCCGCCATGACCACGGCGCAGATCGCGGCCCTGCTGCCGCGGCAGGCGCAAACCCTGTCCACCGCGGCACTGCCCGGCCTCACCTCGGTGCAACTTGCCGCCATGGCGACGGCCAGCGTGGAAGCGCTGAACCAGCTGCAGGTGGCAGCACTCAGCACGTCCGCCCTGGCAGCGCTCACCACGGCGGAACTGGCCGGCTTCGTGAACAACCAGATCCCGTATCTGACCACGGCGCAGATCGCCAGCCTGTCCAATGCGCAGATCCAGGCGCTGTCGCCCGACCAGGTGGTGACCCTCACCGCAACCCAGGTAGGCGCCCTGAAAGCCTCGCAGATCGGGGCACTCTCGACCGCGCAGATCGCCGGCATGGCGGGACGGCAGTTCGCCGCCCTGTCCAGCACCCAGGTGGCCGGCTTCACCACGGCCCAGGAGGCAGCGCTCAGCACCTACCAGGTGTCGTCGCTCTCCTCCACTGCGGTCGCAGGCCTCGGCTCGGCCGGTGTCGCCGCCCTCGGCACGGCTGCCATCGGTGTCCTCACCCCGGCCCAGATCGCAGCCCTCGGCACCGCCGGCATCGCCGGTCTCTCGACTGCCGAGATCGCAGGCTTGACCGCTTACGCTGCCGGCCAGTTCCCGGCTCTGACCACGGCGCAGATCGCCGCCCTTTCCACGGCGCAGATCCAGGCGATCACAACGGGTGAGGTGCTCGGCATGACCACGGCGGAGGTGGCGGCCCTGACCAAGGTCGAGGTGGCGGCGCTGACCAGCACTCAGGTGGGCACCATGTCCACGGCCCTGCTCGGCGCGCTGTCGAGCCTGCAGACGGGGTCGCTCAGCACGGCGGCACTGGCTGCCATCAGCGCAGAAAAGATCGTCGGCCTGTCCAGCCTGGCCCTCGGCGGCCTGACGTCCACCCAGCTGAATGCGCTCGGCACCGATGCGCTCGATGCGCTGACCACGGCGCAGCTTCCCGGCCTTAGCACCGGCGCCCTGGCAGGGCTCGGCACGGCCGCCCTGGCAAGCCTTTCCCCCGGCCGCCTCGGGGCACTCACCTCGGTGCAGTTCGCAGCCCTGACCACGGCCGAACTGCAGGCCATCACCACCGCTCAGATCGCGGGCCTCAGCACGGCCGAAGTGAAGGGCCTGGCGGCGGCCAAGATCGTGGCGTTCACCACCGACCAGGTGCAGGCGCTGTCGCAGACGCAGGTCACCGCCCTGTCGAGCAGCCAGCTTGCCGCCATGACCACGGCGCAGATCGCGGCCCTGCTGCCGCGGCAGGCGCAAACCCTGTCCACCGCGGCACTGCCCGGCCTCACCTCGGTGCAACTTGCCGCCATGGCGACGGCCAGCGTGGAAGCGCTGAACCAGCTGCAGGTGGCAGCACTCAGCACGTCCGCCCTGGCAGCGCTCACCACGGCGGAACTGGCCGGCTTCGTGAACAACCAGATCCCGTATCTGACCACGGCGCAGATCGCCAGCCTGTCCAATGCGCAGATCCAGGCGCTGTCGCCCGACCAGGTGGTGACCCTCACCGCAACCCAGGTAGGCGCCCTGAAAGCCTCGCAGATCGGGGCACTCTCGACCGCGCAGATCGCCGGCATGGCGGGACGGCAGTTCGCCGCCCTGTCCAGCACCCAGGTGGCCGGCTTCACCACGGCCCAGGAGGCAGCGCTCAGCACCTACCAGGTGTCGTCGCTCTCCTCCACTGCGGTCGCAGGCCTCGGCTCGGCCGGTGTCGCCGCCCTCGGCACGGCTGCCATCGGTGTCCTCACCCCGGCCCAGATCGCAGCCCTCGGCACTGCCGGCATCGCCGGTCTCTCCACCGCCGAGATCGCAGGCTTGACCGCCGGTCAGTTTCTCGCATTGAGCACTGCCGAAGTCGCGTCGATGTCCACGGTGCAGGTGCAGGCGATCACCACCGGCGAGCTGATGGGCATGACGACGGTTCAGCTTGGAGCCCTGACCAAGGTGCAGGTGGCGGCGTTGACCACCGGGCAGGTCGCCAATATGTCGACGACGTTGGTCGGCGCCCTGTCCGGCGTGCAGTTCGCGGCAATGACCACGGCGAATGTCGGCGCGCTGAGCACCGCCCAGTTCGCAGCACTCGGCACCGGAGCCATTGCAGTCCTGACCACTGCGGAGATGGCGGCGCTCTCCACGGCCGACCTGGTGTCGATGCGGGCAGCGCAGGTGTCCGCTCTGACCACGGCGGATATCGGTGCCATGACCAGCGATCAGATACCGGTGCTGACGACGCCGGAAATCGCCGCGATGAGCGCCAGCCAGTTCAAGTGCATGTCGATCGGGCAGCTCGGCGAGTTTTCCGCAGCTCAGGTGTCGCACTTCACCGCCGCCCAGACGGCCGGCCTGAGCACGGCGCAGCTTCACGCTCTCGCCTAAATAACTGCCGGCAAC
>CAZZVF010000206.1:0-6013 GCA_964657355.1 uncultured Buchnera sp. | reverse complement strand
AGAATGACCGGGGGCAGGTCCGGCAGTTCGTCGGAGCGCTGAACAAGCTGGCGCTAGAGGCCCGCTGTGCCATCCTGTTGAACGCTCACCCTTCAAGGACCGGCCTTGGTGAAAAGGGCGATGTCGACGGCGGCAGCACCGCATGGAGCAACACCTTACGCGCCCGCTGGTCTCTGACCAGGCCGAAGGCAGACGCCGATGCGGACGGTGACACAAACGAGCGCATCCTGACCCGCCGCAAGTCTAACTACAGCTCGATTGGCGACACCATCAAACTACGGTGGCAAAACGGCGTGCTGGTGCCCGTGACAGCCCTTACAGGCCTGTCCGCTATAGCAGCAGCGGCGGATGCCGAGAGCGTCTTCCTCGCGCTCTTAGCTAAGTCTGACGTGGAAGGGCGCGCGGTATCGGACTCCCGCAATGCCGGCAACGCTGCACCCAAGCTGTTCAGCGCCAGACCAGACCGGCAGGGCTTCAACCGCCGAGACTTCGAAGGCGCGATGCAACGCCTGTTCGCGGCCGGCAAACTCCGCATGGAAAACTACGGCAGGCCGGGCGACTACCGGCGCCGCATCGCAGTGGTGAAGGACGGCGAACATGCGTAGTTCGTTCTTGCGGCGGTCCAAACTCGCACCCGCTAAGTCATTGATATCATTATGCGGCGGTCCGTGCGGTGGTTGGGTGCGGAGGTCTGCGGCGGTCACTTGTAAGCCATTGATAATCCTAGTGCGGCGGTCCTGCGGCGGTGTCGTGTGGTGTGTCCCCCATACCCCCCATAGCGCCGCAGCGCCTTTGGGTCGGCGCGCGGGCGTAACGAACAGGCACAGCACCCTGCCCGTGTGTCGAAGGGGAATAGGGGGGTGCGGTGTCTTTTCGTTTCCGTTTGTGGACCGTCACCCCTCGATTTTTTCCCACGGCCAATTTGAAATCTCCAGCCAAATTGAAACTTCGAGGCCATTGAGATGAAGCGGGGAAAGCGACCGACTCCCAACGATCTTCGCAAACGCCGTGGCACGTTCCGCCCTTCGCGCCATGACGGAACCATCGAGGTGGGCACCACGGACGCGCCACCCCGGAAACCCAGCTGGCTCACGGAGGCCGGCGCCAACGTTTGGAACGCAGATCTGCGGCGCGTCCGCCCGCTGGCGACCGAACTGGATTCCACCATGTTCGCGACCTACTGCAATTTGCAGGGCGCCATCACGCTGGCCTGGCGTGCTGGTGACGTACCGCCAACGTCATACGTCGCCGAGCTGCGCCGCATGGCCGAACAGTTTGGCATAGCCGGCGACGCAAGCCGGGACTCGCTGCCGGGTGCCGATCAGCCGGTCCTACGTGACAACGTCTTCAAAGCCCTGTTCTCCCGAAGCCGAAAGCCTGGTGATGACGATGCCGAGTGAAATTATAAATTTGCTCGTCCCCGGCCGGGTGCTGTCGGATGATGACGTGGCGACGTTGCTAGCAGCGGTTGGCGCTGCCCAATGGGAGGTGCGTAAAGCCCGCCTGGACGCCCGGGACGACGCCATACGGAGCGCCCTGGCGGCTCTTGCGCCCCTAGACCGGACCAACGCCGCCCGCGCCCTGGAACGGGCCTGGAACCGGCTGCGGTGCGGCTGGGCGGGGGGAACGGAGTTTGACGCCCTGGTGCGGGAGATAGACCGGCTGCATGGCACAGGGGCGCCCCTGAGTGTCCCGCAGTTAACCCGCATAGCTCGTGAAGGCCGCACCCCGTGTGCATAAACAACCATCGAAATGCACGCGGGAAACCGCGATTCTGCTGGTATGAGCTTGATCACCGAAATCCGCGAACTACTCCGACGCCCGCTGGCAGCGCCCGTTGCGCCCGCGCCTGTAGAGCATAAGCGCAAAGGCGTTGCCACAGCCGTAGCGGCCGACGATGCAGCGCCGGTCCCTGTCACTGAAGCCGATATAATCCAGGCACTGCAGCGGTCATTCGCCGAGCGGCAGCGCGCAGAGGAAGCCGTCGCAACCGCAAGCACGCGACGTGAGGCGTTGATGGAGGAAAGCGACGACGAGGCGCTCCTGGCCGTCGACCGCGAGGTTAACCTGGCGATGTTGCAAATCGAGCGTCTTGATCGGCTAGATCCGAGACTGCTCGCTCGCCTCCGAGATGTGCGGCTGCAGGCCAAGGCAGATAAGTTCGCCACCCTCCGCGACGAGTTAGTTGAGACCGCCGCATCCATCGTGCCCGAACTGGAGGCCGCGGCCGCAGCAAACGAGCGCTGGAGCAGAGCGTTAAGCGCTGCCATTAACGAATTTCCTGACGCTCGAAACGTGCTTCCTGGCCTGGTTTCCATTTTCACCACTGACGTTGCTCGTTTTAAGCAGGACATCGACCGGCTGCGAACGATGGCGCGCAACACTGAACGCGCGCAACGTCCGCGTACGGCCGCCGATCTGATCGCACATTGCATCAAGACGGGCGAGCAACCGGGTTGGGGTAACATGATGCCCTGGTCATCCGATGCCGCGAACGCGCTCCAGACTGAACATCGCGTTGTGACACTACAATCGCTAACTGACGAGAAGGGCCGGCCGGTAAAAGCTGGCGCCGAGTTCGGACTTAAGTTCGAGGAAGCGCAACGCCTCGTCCAATCAGGAAAGGCAAGGTGGGCATAATGCCGAAACGTAAACCGCCAATACCCACGGAGAAAACACCATGCCCCTGATTCAGGTAGGGCCAATGCAATACATGGACGCTGCAATGGCAAAAGCCCGGGGCATCCCGATTTATCGTGCGCCTCCCAAGGCTGCACCTAAAGCCGTCCGGCCTGCTACGCCTGCGCCGCCCGTCAAAACTGCACCGCGAGCGCCGGCACCAAAGCAGCCCCGCGACATCCCTGATGCGATGCAGATGGGGAAGACGAATGACCAGATTCACGAGCTTATTCGTCGCGGTGTTATTCGGCGCCCGGAGAGCATGGAAGCTGCGGCGCGCGAATGGGGTAATTCCCAGGCGCTGCGCGAAGCAGAACGCCGGGGATTGCTCTGGGGTTTGATTTGACGGTCCTTTCAGTCTTTGTGCAGCCTGACTTGGTCGTCGCGGCTGCTGATACAGCAGTGTTCGGCACGAAGGATCTGCAGCTTGTCGCGCAACGGTCAAAGATCGCTTTTAATCCGCTGATCGGCGCGATCGGGATCGGAACGGGCGTTGTGGCGATAGGAGCCGCAGCCCGTCACGCTGTGACCGACGCATCCGACTTCGACGCGCTGCCGAAAGCTGTAGCGAAGGCGTTGCGCCGTTCTCTGCTAGATAGCGGTACGCTTTTCGATGACGAGCCGCACCTGTTTGCAGGGAACACCTATGTCGTCGCGGGCTGGTCGCAGAGCGCGGGCCGGATGTTGGCCTATACGTTTGAGGCTGCGACCTATTTCGCGCCAGTGTTGGCTTCAAGGTTTCTACGCCCCGCGCCTGACGATCTACCGGACGCATGGTTTCCAATGATGCGCCGCGACCTGGTGCAGCTATCGAGCACGCAATGCTCAATTCTGAAGCGGAACCTTCCTGAAGCCGGCGGCGGTTCGCTTACTATCGCAGAGCTGCGCCCTAACACAATCGCCATTGAGACAATCGCAAACTTCCACACGGAGAACGTATCGTGTTTGTAGCCGGATTCTTAGCACTAGGGCAGCCGACTGGCCCTGGACAGTTCGCAGAGCTGGCGCTGCCTGGTTATGCAAGGCAGCCGATCGCGTTCGGCGATGTGGTCGATGGCAACTGCTACAACGTAAACGCCTATTCGTTCGGGCAAACCGTCCGGGGCTACTCGGGCCGCGCGATCTACGATTCGCCTTCCGGGGGTGCCCTCCTGCTCGTTCTACCCTTCCCTACCCCGCTGGCGCCGGGTCGCCTGCCATGGGAGGCCATGGACGCGAGCACGTTGCGTCTCACGTTTACTGCAATGCAGCCCTACCACAATGGCCTCGCCTACACCGGAACGATTCTGGCAGGCGCCGTCGCAGGCACATGCAATGACGCAGCCGATATTCAGAACACGGCGCAGAGTATCGCGGGCAATCCTTCACCGATCATCAACACGGCACAAATGACCGCAGGCGTTGGTCTGACGATCACACGCGGCACGTTGGCGAAGACCTAGGAACGCACAATGGCCTATCACACTCCTGCCGAAGTTCAGCAGACAAGCATGGCCAACCCCGAAGACTGTCCTCCTGTCACGGTGCAGTTCCTGCGATGGTGCCCGTGGGGAAGTACTGCATATCAAAACGGCCAATACGCGGGATTTTCTGAAGAGGAGGCCGCCAGGCTCGTAAAAAGAGGCGTAGCACGATACGCCTTTTGAATCCCGTGGCCGAATGGGATCTGCAGAAACTCGGCCCGCGTTATTCGGGCGGTGGCGTGACGAACTCCGAAAGCTCGCGGACGGCCCGGTGTCCACTGTCGCGGCGAGCACTCCAACAATGACGAAAAAAGCGGGTGAGCGATGATCGGTCTGGGGAAGAGAAAAGCACCGGACAAGCGCCGCGTCAAAATTCCGGGCTGGCCTGTCTGGCAGGCCCGTTTCACTGCGAACATTCGCGCATACGCCGCAGCGGTAAAGTCAGAAGATCAGGATGCGGCACAGAAGCTGTGGGACGCAAACCTGAAACTTCGTGACGCGGCCGCACGGGCAGGATTCTTTCTTGTCATGGCTGACCGGATGGCTGCACTGCCTGCGTTTCCACACCCCGATACGATCGATGCCTGGCGGGAGAAGTCGCTGCTTGCTCTCGCGGGCGGAATACCGGGCGGCTACATCGATCCTACGACGGAGAGCTAATCATGGCCGCTGGTTTCTCTATCGTCATTTCTGCAACGGACTCTGCCTCGAAAACAATCGACGGAGTTAACAAGCGCATCGCGGCGATGCAGGCACCGACACAACGACTACAAAAGTCGCTGGATAGGTTTGGCGAACTTTCCGGTCTAAAAACTGTCGGAAAAGGCTTTCAGGACATCTCGCGACACGCGCTATCGTCCTTTATGGCGGTTGCGAGGATGGTTGAGCCTCTGGCGGCAATTACGGGTGCAGCCTCGATTGCAGGCATGTATCAGATGGTGACCGCGTGGGACCAGTTTGGCTCCAAACTCGGTTTCGCCTCGGCGCGCATCGGCATCACAGCTGGACAACTGCAGGGCCTCGAAGGTGCCGCACAACTAGCCGGCGCTTCGTCTGGAACGTTGACGACAGGCCTGCAGAACCTCGGCCAGACCATGTACGACGCGGTTGGCGGGCGAGCGCCTGAGACCGTGGCGCTGATGAACCAGCTTGGGGTCGCGTTCCAGGATGGGAACAGACACGCGCTGAGCGTTACGGAGGTTCTGCCCAAGGTCGCGGATAAGATCGCGGCTATCCACGACCCTTATGTGCAGGCGCGGATTGCGACTCAGCTTTTCGGCGGGGCGGCGGAAGATCTGCTGCCGTTCCTACGTCGCGGTTCGGATGGCATTGCCGAGTACACCGCCAAGGCGCGCGCCTACGGTGTGATGAACCAGAATGGCGTTGAGGCTGCTAACAAGCTGCGGCAGGCGCAGGTTGGTGTCACGCTCGCGGTCGAAGGGCTGACCAATTCCATTGCGCAAAGACTAGCGCCGATTCTTGGTCAATTCCTGGATTGGTTGTCTGCCCTAATCGTCGCGAATAAAGACTGGATTGCAACCGGCATAGGCGATGCGTTCAAGCAATTTGCCGCCTACGTAGAACAGATCGACTTCAAGCAGGTCGTTGCTGATGTTAAGAGCTTCGCCCTCGAAGCAAACTCGGTTGTTCAATCGTTGGGCGGTTGGCGAACGGTGCTGGAAGGCATCATCGCCATTAAGCTAGGCGGATGGGCATTAAGCGCCATCGCTCCGCTAACGAGCGTGCTCCGTCTCCTCGCTTTAATTCCAGGGTCTGGTGTCGCAGCTGGAGCGTTGGCTTCGGTTGGTATCCCGGCTGTTGGCGCCGCTGCCGTAGCGGTCCCGTTGGCTTACGGTCTGTCCAAAGCAGTC
>CAZZVF010000205.1:0-6032 GCA_964657355.1 uncultured Buchnera sp. | reverse complement strand
CGTTGTCGAGGGAGCGCGACATGGCAGACAAGATGCTGAAGTTCATCGATCTTGCCCAGCATCAGCCGGACAAGCGCGGTGTCGCGGAACGCAAAACCGATTTTGACGAGATCTATCGCGACTTCGCAGTGCCCGAGGCGCGCGCTCAGTCCAGCCGGTGCAGCCAGTGCGGGGTGCCGTTCTGCTCGGTGCACTGCCCGTTGAACAACAATATTCCCGATTGGCTGAAGCTGACGGCCGAGGGTCGGCTCGACGAGGCTTACGAGGTCAGCGCCGCGACCAACAATTTCCCTGAGATCTGCGGCCGCATCTGCCCGCAGGACCGGCTCTGCGAGGGCAACTGCGTCATCGAGAAGGGCTTCGAGGCCGTCACCATCGGCGCTGTGGAGCGGTTCGTGACCGACTACGCCTTCACGCAAGGCTGGGTAAAGGCGGTGGTGCCGCGTGAGGAGTTGTCGCAATCGGTCGGCATCGTGGGCGCCGGGCCCGGCGGCATGGCGGCGGCGGAGGAGCTCCGGAAACGCGGCTACCAGGTTCATGTCTATGACCGGCATGACCGTGCCGGCGGGCTGATGATCTACGGTATTCCGGGCTTCAAGCTGGAGAAGGACATCGTGGTGCGCCGCTGGCGGTTGCTCGAGGAGGCCGGCATCCGGTTCCACCTGGGCATTGAAGTCGGGCGTGACGTGACGTTCGCGGAGCTGCGGGCGCGCCATGATGCGGTGCTGATCGCGACCGGTGTTTACGCGGCGCGCGACATCGGCGGACCGGGTTCGGGGCTACCCGGCATTGTCCCGTCGCTCGACTTTCTCATTGCCTCCAATCGCAAGGGCCTCGGCGATGGCGTGCCTGATTTCGAGAGCGGCTTGCTGGATGCGGCGGGCAAGCATGTCGTCGTCATCGGTGGCGGCGATACCGCCATGGACTGCGTGCGCACATCGGTAAGGCAGGGAGCCGCTTCGGTGAGCTGCCTGTATCGGCGTGATCGCGCAAACATGCCGGGCTCCATGCGGGAAGTTAAGAATGCCGAGGAAGAGGGCGTGAAGTTCGTTTGGTTGAGCGCGCCGGAAGCGTTCCTGGGCGACAACCATGTGGCCGGCGTTCGTGCGGTGCGGATGCGGCTTGGGCTGCCCGACACTTCTGGGCGGCAATCGGTCGATGTGGTGGATGGCAGCCAGTTCACCGTGCAGGCCGATCTGGTGATCAAGGCGCTCGGCTTCGATCCAGAGCCGCTGCCGAAATTGTGGGCTCAGGATTCGCTCGAAGTGAGCCGCTGGGGAACGTTGAAGGTCAATCATAGGTCGTTCCAGACCTCGCTGCCCGGCGTGTTCGCGGCAGGCGATATCGTGCGGGGTGCGAGCCTGGTCGTTTGGGCCATTCGCGACGGGCGTGACGCCGCAGCACAGATGCACGCATATCTACAGCCAAGTGCACGGTTTGCGATGGCTGCCGAGTGACTGGGTCGAAGCGCCGGGAGAAACAGACGATGACCGTTGATTTCCTGCGGCACCACGCCGCCAATTCAGTGAAGCTCGAGCATACCTATTCGCCGCAACAGGAGCACGATGCGTGCGGCGTCGGGCTGATCGCGTCGCTGGACGGCAAGCCGAGGCGTGACGTAGTGCTTGCGGGCATCGAGGCGTTGCGCGCGTTGTGGCATCGCGGCGCTGTCGATGCGGATGGCAAGACTGGGGACGGTGCGGGGATTCACGTCGAAATCCCGCAGGACTTCTTTGCAGAGGCGATTGAGCGCGGTGGTGAGCGGGCGCAGGACGGCCAGATTGCCGTCGGTATGGTGTTCCTGCCGAAGACGGACTTCTCCGCGCAGGAGCGTTGCCGGCAGATCGTCGAGACCGAAATCCTGAACTTCGGCTATCAGATCTATGGCTGGCGCCAGGTTCCGATCAACGTAGGTTGCATCGGCGAAAAAGCCAATCTGACGCGTCCCGAGATCGAGCAGATCATGGTCCGCAACACGCCGCGGAGCGATGGCGAAACGTTCGAGCGCGATCTTTATGTGATCCGCAGACGGATCGAAAAGGCGGCAATCGAGGCGCAGATCCCGGAACTGTATATCTGCTCGCTGTCGTGCCGCTCGATTATCTACAAGGGCATGTTTCTCGCTGAACATCTCGCCGAGTTTTATCCCGACCTGAACGACGATCGGTTCGTCAGCAGGTTTGCGATCTATCATCAGCGTTATTCCACCAACACGTTTCCGACGTGGAGGTTGGCGCAGCCGTTCCGGGTGTTGGCTCATAACGGTGAGATCAACACGGTCTCGGGCAACACGAACTGGATGAAGAGTCATGAGACCCGGCTTGCAGCCGGCGAGCTCGACTCTTTTATCGAAGACATCAAGCCCGTCATTCAGGCGAGCGGTTCGGATACCGCCGTCCTGGACAATGTGTTCGAGCTGCTGATCCATGCCGGGCGGGATGCGCCGATGGCGAAGGCATTGATGATACCGGCAAGCATCGGCAACGACGCGACGATGCCGAAGGCCCATGCCGACATGTTCCTGTACTGCAATGCCGTAATGGAGCCGTGGGACGGCCCGGCTGCCATCTGTGCGACCGATGGCCGCTGGGCGATTGCGGGGCTGGATCGGAACGGTTTGCGGCCCTTGCGTTACTCCGTGACGAGCGACGGTATGCTCATCCTCGGTTCGGAAACCGGCATGGTGGCGCTGGAAGAAAGCACGATCATCGAAAAAGGCCGCCTTGGGCCGGGTGAGATGGTCGGTGTCGACCTTAACGATGGCCGGTTCCTCAAGGACGAGGCGTTACGCGACATGCTTGCCGCACGGCACCCGTATGGCGAGTGGATTGCGCGGGTCAAGAAGATCGACCATATTGTCAAGACAGACGCGCCGGAGCCGGTGTATTACCAAGGTGAGGCGTTGCGGCGGCGGCAGCTGGCTGTCGGCATGACGCTTGAAGAGCTGGAGACGATCCTTCATCCGATGGTGGAGGATGCGGTCGAAGCCACGGGCAGCATGGGTGACGATACGCCGATCGCCGTGTTGTCGGAGCAGTATCGCGGGCTGCACCATTATTTCCGCCAGAACTTCGCCCAAGTGACGAACCCGCCGATCGACAGCCTGCGCGAGACGCGGGTGATGAGCCTGAAGACGCGGCTGGGCAATCTCGGCAACGTGCTCGATCAGGACGCTACCCAGTGCGATCTGTTGCAGCTGGAGACACCGGTGCTCTCCAATGCCGAATTCCAGGCGATGCTGGCAACGATGGGCAGTTCGGCCATCGTTGTCGATTGCACCTTCGATGTCGAAGAGGGCGATGCGGGCCTGCGTGGCGCGATTCTGCGGGTGCAGCGGGAAGCCGAAGAGGGCGTGCGGGAGGGGTGCACCCATGTGGTGTTGACCGACGAGCATCAGGGGCCCGGCCGGGTGCCGATCCCGATGATCCTGGCAACCGGTGCAGTGCACACGCATCTTGTTCATTCGAGCTTGCGCACGTTCACCAGCCTGAATGTGCGGGCCGCCGAGTGCATGGACGTGCACACGTTCGCCGTTTTGATCGGCGTGGGCGCCACGACCGTGAACGCCTACCTGGCGCAGGAGAGCATTGCCGACCGGCATCGTCGCGGCCTGTTCGGCGACATGTCTCTGAAGGAGGCTGTCGGGCGCTTCAAGAAGGCGGTGGATAAAGGTTTGCTGAAGACCATGTCCAAGATGGGCATTTCGGTGATTTCATCGTATCGCGGCGGGTATAATTTCGAAGCGATCGGCCTGTCGCGGGCCCTTGTCGGCGAGTTCTTTCCGGGCATGCAGTCGCGCATTTCGGGAATTGGGCTGTCCGGTATCGCGCGCCGTCTGCTCTCGCTGCACAAGGCTGCATGGAACGCCGAGTTCGTGACGCTTCCAGTCGGCGGGCTCTACAAGCTTCGCAAACGGGGCGAGACGCATGCATTCGATGGCGGCTTGATCCACATGCTTCAGACGGCGGTGGCCACCGATAGCTACCAGACTTATAAGCGGTATGCGGACGCCGTGCGGCGGCAGCCTCCGGTGGCGCTGCGCGATTTGCTGGATTTCAGGCGGGAGCGCCTGGTGCCGGTTTCGGTGGACGACGTCGAGAGCATCACGGAAATCAGGAAGCGGCTGCTTGCACCGGGGATCTCGCTTGGTGCCCTGAGTCCGGAAGCGCATGAGACTTTGTCGATTGCCATGAACCGGATCGGCGCGCGTTCGGATTCCGGCGAGGGCGGTGAAGATCCCGAACGGTCGCGGCCCCGCGAGAACGGCGACAACGCGTCGTCGGCAATCAAGCAGATAGCATCGGGGCGCTTTGGGGTTACTGCCGAGTACCTAAACTCCTGCCGTGAAATTGAAATCAAGATGGCGCAGGGTGCGAAGCCCGGCGAGGGCGGCCAGTTGCCCGGGTTCAAAGTGACGGCGCTAATCGCAAAGCTGCGGCATTCGACACCGGGTGTCACGCTGATCAGCCCGCCACCGCACCACGACATCTATTCGATCGAGGATCTGGCGCAGCTGATCTACGATCTGAAGCAGATCAACCCGGAAGCGACGGTCTGCGTGAAGCTCGTTGCCCGGTCTGGCATCGGCACGATCGCGGCTGGTGTCGCCAAGGCGAAAGCCGATTCGATCCTGATTAGCGGGCATGTCGGCGGAACCGGCGCATCGCCGCAGTCATCGGTGAAGTATGCAGGGCTGCCGTGGGAGATGGGTGTTTCCGAGGCGCATCAGGTGTTGATGCTGAACCGGCTGCGGCACCGGGTAAAACTACGCGCGGACGGCGGCCTCAAGACAGGTCGTGACGTGGTGATAGCGGCTATGCTGGGCGCCGAGGAATTTGGCATCGGCACGGCATCGCTGGTCGCGATGGGCTGCATCATGGTGCGGCAATGTCACTCCAACACATGCCCGGTCGGAGTCTGCACGCAGGATGAGGAACTGCGGAAGAAATTCGAGGGCTCGCCCGAGAAGGTCATCAACCTGTTCTCGTTCATTGCCGAAGATGTGCGTTCCATCCTGGCCGAACTTGGCTTTCGCAAGCTGGAGGACGTCATCGGCCGCAGCGATCTGCTGGCACAGGTGAGCCGGGGTTCGGACCTGCTCGACGACCTTGATCTCAACCCGATTCTTGCACAGGCCGATGCCGGACCGCACGCGCGGTTCTGCACGCGTGAGGGCCGCAACGAGGTGCCTGAGACGTTAGATGCGCAGATGATTGCCGACGCGCGTGCGCTGTTCGAGCGCGGCGAGAAGATGCAACTGCAGTATGGCATCCGCAACACGCACCGCGCCATTGGCACGAAGCTGTCGTCGCGCATCGTGCGGAAGTTCGGCATGAAGGGTCTGGCGCCCGGCCATGTGACGGTGCGTCTTGCAGGGTCGGCGGGTCAGTCGCTCGGCGCGTTCGCGGTGCAGGGCGTGCGCCTGGACGTGATGGGTGATGCGAACGACTACGTGGGTAAAGGTTTGTCCGGTGCTACGATCGTGGTGCGGCCGTCGCCGAGCTCCGAACTGCTGAGCCAGAACAATACCATCATCGGCAACACGGTGCTGTATGGGGCAACATCGGGAAAGCTGTTCGCGGCGGGTCAGGCGGGCGAGCGGTTTGCCGTCCGCAACTCCGGTCCTCTCGGGGTTGTGGAAGGCTGTGGCTCGAACGCCTGCGAATACATGACGGGCGGAACGGCCGTGATACTCGGCGATGTCGGCGACAATTTCGGCGCGGGATTTACCGGTGGCATGGCGTTTGTCTACGACCCGAACAGTACATTCGAAATGCGGCTAAACCCCGATACGCTAATTTGGCAGCGCCTTGGCTCGGAGCATTGGGAAGCAGTCCTGCGCCGTTTCGTCGAGGAGCATGCGCGTGAGACGAACAGCCGTTACGCGGCCATGCTGCTGCACGATTGGGTGCAGGAGCGGGACAAGTTCTGGCAGGTCGTGCCCAAGGAATATGTGAAGTACCTGCCGCAACCGATGCTGGAGGAGGCTCAGGCGCTGATCAGCGCCTAAGCGAATGCGAAGCTGATCAACG
>CAZZVF010000204.1:0-6079 GCA_964657355.1 uncultured Buchnera sp. | reverse complement strand
GGGGGCGGCTCCCAGCAGAAGGAGTGCGAGGAACGGGAGGATGAGGCGCTGCATGAGCTGGCAGGTGCGCTCTCGGGTTCCGATGGTCAAGCAGAGTGCGAGGTTGGAAAACCATCGCCTCCAACGGCTTTCGACCTGCCCAGCTCGGCGAGCGCGGATGCAAAGACCTCCGCTTCTGGCTCGGAGATCCATTCGGCCTTCACTTGGGCGGCGCTATCGAGCAGGACGCGGTAGGCTCCCCGCGGCACCTCCACTGCGCCGAACTGCGAAAGATGGTCGGTGACGAACTGGGTGTCGAGCAGCGTGAAGCCGCCCAGTCTTAGGCGTACTACCAAGTGCACCAGGGCCACCTTCGAGGCATCCCTGGCATGGCTGAACATGCTTTCCCCAAAGAACGCACCGCCCAGCACTACGCCATACAGGCCGCCCACCAACCGGTCGCCGAGCCACGCTTCCACGCTGTGCGCATGCCCTTGCCGGTGCAACGCGGTAAACAGCCGCTCTATGTCCCTATTGATCCAGGTATCCTCCCGGCCCTCGGCAGGTTCGGCGCAGAGTGCGATCACATCGGCAAACGCCCGGTCGGTAGTGATGGCATATTGCCCTGAGGAGACTGTGCGTCGGAGCCGGCGCGGCAGGTGAAACGCATCGAGCGGCAGGATGCCGCGCAGCTCTGGATCAAGCCAATAGAGGCGCTCCCCGCGCCTTGTTTCCGCCATGGGAAACAGGCCGGCCCGGTAGGCCCGAAGCATCAACTCGGGCGTGACATCGAAGTGACGCCTGGACATGAGGACAGTTTGGCGAAACCATCAGGTCGCCGCTAGAGGAAGCCGGGTAACAGCCGGATACGTTCGTCGCCTGCATGCGAAGGGCGCCGTCGCCGGCACGAAATCCGTTCTCAAGGGAGAGCCCGCGACATGGACACCAACCAGCCGACGCCCGCGCCCCACAAGCCACTGGTATTCGACAAGCCGCTGCGTGGCCGGATCTACGACAGCATAGCCGAGACCATCGGCAACACCCCGCTCGTCCGCATCCCGCGCATCACGGCCGAAGACCACATCCAGGCTGACATCTGCCTGAAACTCGAGTTCTTCAACCCGACATCCTCGGTGAAGGACCGCATCGGCGTGAACATGATCCTGGCCATGGAAAAGGCCGGCACGCTCACCGCAGGATCCACCATCATCGAGCCGACGTCGGGCAACACCGGCATCGGGCTCGCCTTCATGTGCGCCAGCCGCGGTTACCGCCTGATCCTGACCATGCCGGAGAGCGTTTCGATCGAGCGCCGCAAGATGCTGGCGTTCCTCGGCGCCGAGCTTGAGCTGACGCCGAAGGAGCGCGGCATGAGCGGCGCGATCGCGCGCTCCGAAGAGCTGCTCGCGAACCATCCCGGCTCGGTCAGCCCGAATCAGTTCGCCAACGCGGCCAATCCGGAAATTCATCGCCAGACCACGGCCGAGGAGATCTGGCACGATACGGCGGGCCAGGTGGATGCGGTGGTGTCGGGCATCGGCACCGGCGGCACGCTCACCGGCGTCGCCCAGGTGCTGAAGCAGCGCAATCCGGCAATCCGCATGATCGCGGTTGAGCCGGAGAACAGCCCCGTGCTGTCAGGCGGCAAGCCCGGCCCGCACCCGCTGCAAGGCATCGGCGCCGGGTTTGTGCCGAAAATCCTCGATACGCACCTGATCGACGAGGTCATTCAGGTGAGCAACGAGGAGAGCTTTTCCAACTCCCGCAGGCTTGCCCGCACCGAAGGCATTCCCGGTGGCATCTCCTCTGGATCGGCGCTGGCCGCCACGCTGAAGCTCGCCGCGCGGCCGGAAATGGCCGGCAAGCGGATCGTGACCATCATCCCCTCCTTCGCCGAACGCTATATCAGCACCGCGCTGTTCGAAGGACTTTGAGCAACCCAGGGCGAGCTCCGGCCCTCGGAGACGAAGGCGCAGCCCATGACCCCGGCTGACCGGACCTTCGCGCTCCGGATGATCCCCTACGGCGTCCATGTCGTAACGGCACTGACACCGGAGGGCGGCATGGCGGCCGCCACCGTGCACTGGGTGACGCAGACATCGTTCACCCCGCCGGTGGTGGCCGTGGCGCTGCCAGCCGACGGCATCGCCTACGCGGCGATTCGCACCACCAACCGCTTCGCGCTTCACATGCTGGGCCGTGACGATGCCGCCGAAGCGCATAGCTTTCGAAACCGGCCGGCTGTGCGCGAAGGCGAAACCTTGTCCGGCTGGCGGTTCACGCGGGGGAAAACCGGGCTGCCGTTGCTCGACAATGCCGTGGCGGTACTCGAATGCGAATTGCGAGCGGTGCTTGAATTCGGCGACCATCACCCATTGATTGCCGAAGTCATGGAATCGCATGTTCGCTTGCCCGAACAGGACCGGCCCGATGCGATGATCCTGCATCTGCGCGAACTCGGAGAAACAATTTTCTATGGCGGTTGATATTCGTGCTGCAGGATTGGCAGTTCTCTGCGGGCTCGGTCCGCTCGGCGCGTTGGCCGATCCGGCACCGAGCATCACCGTGCAGGGTAGCTGCTCGGAAACGGTCCTGCCTGACCGGGCCAGGATCGACGCCACGGCGGAGCGTCGCGGGCCCGATGCATCGCGGACGATTGCGGACGCGACGAACACTTACAACCGGTTCCGTGCCGACGTCGAGAAACTAAAATTGCCTGATGTCGAGTTGGACAGCAGCGGGGTTCAGGTGGGCCGCGTCGGCGACGATGACGGCAATGCGAAACCGGGTCCTGTGCAGTTCAGCGCAACGGCCGGTTTGTCCGTCGAAACATCGAGCCTGGAAGGCCTGGCGCAGGTCATGCGCATCGCCGCTCTGGACCGGATCGACAATCTCGGTGCGATGGAGAACTACCTCTCCGATGCTTTGCACGACAGGATCGTTGCAGAGTGCCTGCCGAAAGCGACTGCGGATGCCCGCACCAAGGCGCAGGCGTTATTGCGCGGACTGAATGCCGATCTCGGCGCCGTGCAGCGTATCGACGGGCTGGATACAGGAGGCGGCGTGATGCGTCCGATGGCTCCGAAAGCCGCCGGCATGATGCGCATGGCGGCGGCCCAACCGACGGCGGATCTATCGACCGCACGGCAGACGATCACGGTGACCACGACCGTGACGTTCCTGATCGGGCCTGCAAGCAAATAGCGTCGCGCATGGCGAATGCGCGACGCCGTTGGACAAGTTTAGTTCTGGCTGACCAAAGCAGGGAGCAACGTCGAGACTTTCGGCGTGCCGATGCCGGTTACAAGGTCGAACCCTTTCGCTGCAGAATAACCGCCGTTACTGCCGGACGTGACGTCGCGGAAGCTCGTGCTACCGAGCAGCGAATAGATGCGCGTATCGAGTAGACCGAGCGTGGGTTTTCCCGCAGCTGCACGAGCCGAGTTGATCAATCCCGCAAAGCCTGCCCACATCGGTGCAGCCAAAGAGGTTCCGCCATACTGGTCGGATTGCCCGTTCAGGATGACCAGTGCACCGGTGTTCGGATCCCCATCGGAAGCAACGTCGGGCACGGCACGACTGCTGTAGCTGAGTGCCGACTGAAAAGAGGGTTTTGCAAACAGCTTGCTCAGGCCGCCTCCACTGCCGGACCAGCCGGTTTCCGACGTTTCGTTTGCGCCTGACAGTTTAAGCGTTGTCCCACCGACCGCCGTGACATGGGGGCTGGTGCTGAAGAACGCCGGCGTGTTGGTTTGTCCGCCGCATTCACGCGATCCGCTGTCGCCGGACGAGACAAACACGGAGGCACCAAGCGACGACATGACGGCGAAATCATTGTCGTCCGTCTGCGCCTGGCTCGTACCCACCTGCGTTTCGCACGCGCCCAGGCTGATCGACACCTGGGTGATTTTCACACCCGCCTGAAGGTCGGAAATGACCTTCTGGAATGTCGTATCGAGGTTCGAGAAGGCGAGGCTCTGCGCCGCATAGACGCGAACCTTGCCCGCCGGCGCGATGGAGCTAGATATTTCCGTATCCAGCGTTTCCTCGCCCGACGTTGCCGGCAACGTTCCTGCCACAGCCTGGATGAACGTGATATTCGACAGGCTTTGCGAGACGCCGGTCTTGCTCCAGAAACTTGTAAGATCGGAGGTTTTCGGGAAGGTGTCGATGACGATGGCTGTCGTCGAACCGCTGCCCGTGGTGCCGAGATTGTTCGCCGAATAGCCATTCAGGAGATCCGACGGATAATACGGCGTGGCGCCATTCACCGCATGCCTGATCATTGGAAATGCGCGCAATTGAGGCTGCAGCCCGTTGACGCCCAGCACGATCGAGGCGAGCGATGTCGGAATTTGCGGCACGCTGTCGGCGGAAACGTAGGATTTGTTACCGGTGACGACCTGGGAGAAATGCACGGCGAGGGCGCGGGTGACCGCATCGGCACGCCCGCTAGCGGCGATCACCATTCGGCTTGGCACAATGGCATCTATTGAAAGCCCCTGGCTGCGCAACCATGCAACCACGGCGTCGTGATCCTTCTGCGACGGCAGATACGAGGCATCTAGTTCGGCGAACGAGAAACGCTGACCTGCAGCAAGGCGCTGCTTGAAATCGGCGTCGTCGCGCAAACGCAGAGCCACCTGAAAATGCACGATGCCAGCTGGATCGGCCTCACCGACGATCTTCACGGAGCTTCCCAGCGGGATCACGCTTTGCGCAAGCGGCGTGGTCGAAGCGGCAGCTGCGAAATGCGACGAGCCTGCGAGAAGCGCTGCGCCGAGCAGGATATGATTCGGGTTGAAAGATGCGGCAAGCCGAGATGATTTCATGTTCATTGATGACCGATCCCTTGTGCTTTGCAACACGCGCAAGTGGCGCATGCTCACGCAGCATGACGGCGCTTTCCAGCATCGAGCAAGCCAAACTTCGAACGCCCATATAAACGTGATCGGATCAGTAGTTTTTTGAACAACAGCGTCCAAAATTGATCCATGCCCGTCTTAATGCGGCCCTTCCTTGTTGGCGCCCTGTGCTTCTGGAAGCGCTGCTAAAGTCGCATCATGTCAGGCGTCGAAGCGGCCGATCGCGACCCCTTCAACATCCATTTCCATGCGGAAAAGCGAGCCCGCATGGGGGTGGGAATCCAGTTGCGCCTGCGAAAGGCCCTGGCGCAACGAGGTGATCCACAACGATCGCCCGGCGAAGCACGGCATGGTCGGCGTGGGCACTGGCATCGCGATCTTTTCGATGAGCGAGCCATCCGGTGCGAAGCGGTTCAGGCAGCCTGCCATCACGCCTGCCGAAAAATAGCTCCCGTCCACCGCGCACGCGCCACCGTCGGGATGCCCATCCTGGTCGCTCAATGTCACCAATTCTTGCCGCCCCGTCGCAGCGCCGGTCGAAGGGTCGAAATGCCAGGCATCGATCCGCCCGCGCGAGCCGCCGCTGTCGCTGTGGTACATCGTTCGGCCATCCGGCGACCATGCGAGGCCGTTGCAGACGGCGTAGCCCTCGGCACGGCACTCGATGCGGCCATCCGGCGATACCCGCCAGAGCGCACCGATCGGATCGCGTGGCGCCTTTTCCGCCATTGTGCCGACCCAGAAAGCGCCATCGGGCCCGAGCTTGCCGTCGTTGAAGCGCAGCCGCTCATCCTGCTGGAAGTCCTCGCCGAAGCGCATGATCGAACCGGTCCGCGGATCGAACAGCGCGAAGTTGCGGCGCAAGGCGACGAGCAGGCGGCCGGAGGTGCAAAGGGCCAGGCTGGCGACCCGGTCCG
Organism: uncultured Buchnera sp.; assembly: GCA_964657355.1. GTDB lineage: Bacteria > Pseudomonadota > Alphaproteobacteria > Acetobacterales > Acetobacteraceae > BOG-908. The sequence continues at coordinate 318 of CAZZVF010000204.1, read as the reverse complement.
GCATGTCCCACCAGCGACGCGCGCCGGTCGGCACATGCAGCGAGTAGATGCGCCGTCCATAGATGTCACAGAACCAGAGCCGCTGCCCTGCCTCGTCCCAGACCGGGCTTTCGCCCACCGTGCAGGGCACATCCCAAACCAGCTCAGCCCCTGCCCGCACGCGCCGCTCCTCCTTGAATCACGACCAACGCCCCACTGCTACGCGGCGTCGGCGCTCGCAACCGCGGCCGCCCTTGCGCCACGCGGCACCTGCCAGCAGGTTTGGCGCATGCAGACTATTGAAGCCGCGGCCCGGGCGTTAGACCAGGGCCATACGAC
>CAZZVF010000203.1:0-6094 GCA_964657355.1 uncultured Buchnera sp. | reverse complement strand
TCAGGCCGCGCGTCAGGCCGCGCTGCGGCGCTCGGGCAGCAATTGCAGTAGAGCCTCGTGCCCGACGCGCGTGCAGAAATTGCCAAACCCCTCGCCCGGTTCGCCCGACGCCGCCCAGGCCGCGAACAACGGATCGAAGCTGCTGATCACGTCGGCATGCGGCACTTTCTCGAGCAGCTTGAAGCTCAGCCGCGTGCCTTCGAAATCGCCGCCGGTGAACAGCGCGTAGAAGCCCGGCATGCGGCCGACGATGCCGATATCGCCTGCGTAAGTGCGCGCGCAGCCGTTCGGGCAGCCGGTGATGCGCACGCTCACGCGCCGCTCTGCCAAACCATGTTTCGCAAGCAACGCGTCGAACCCGCCGACCATCTCGCCATGCATGCGCTCGGCTTCGGTCAGCGCCAGGCCGCAGGTCGGCAGAGCAGGGCAGGAGATGGCGAACCGCGCCATCGGCGACATGTCTTCCGCCAGCGTAACACCGTGCGCCCGCAGCTTCGCCTCGATGGCGTCGCGGTTCGCCGGATCGATGTCGGTCAGCAGCACATCCTGCTGCGGCGTAAAGGTGAAGCCCGGCGCATAGGTCCTGGCGATGTCGCGCAAGGCCGTTCGCAGCGTGGCGTGCTCGTCGTCATGGATGCGCCCCGCTGCCACCGGGATGCCCAGCCACACTTTGCCGTCGCCCTGCTCGTGCCAGCCAAGGATGTCCGGCACTTCCAGAGTCATCGGCAAAGGATCGGCGAGCGTGCCGCCGTAATACCGCTCCAGCGTTTCGCGCATCCACGGCAGCCCGCGGTCGTCCACCACGTATTTCAGCCGCGCCCGCCTGCGGTCGGTGCGATCGCCGTTGTCGCGCTGCAGGCCGATCACTGCATCGATGATGCGCAGCAGATCGTCGGGCCCCACGAACGCGATCGGCGTCGCCAGCCGCGGGTAGGTACGCGCATTGTTGTGCGTCATGCCCAGCCCGCCGCCGACCGCGATGTTGTAGCCGCGCAACGTGTCGCCATCGAACACTGCGACGATGCCGAGGTCGTTGCTCAACACGTCGATCGTGTTGTCGGCAGCATGGGTAATGCCGATCTTGAATTTCCGCGGCAGGTAGGTCGGGCCATACAGCGGCTCCTCCTCGGCCTGTCCCGCCTGCGCCGCCGCATCAGGCGCCTCGTCGAGAAATATCTGGTAGTACGCCCGCGTCTTCGGCCTCACGTGGTCCGCGATGGTCTGCGCATCGGCCGCGATCCGCGCCGCGCGCGCATCACGGATCGGGCTTGGCGACGCCATCACGTTGCGCACCACGTCGCCGCACGCCGACATCGTCGTGAGCAAAGTGTGGTTGATGTCCTGGATCGCGGGCTTCAAATCGCCCTTCAGGATACCGTGGAACTGGATGCCCTGCCGCGTGGTGATGCGGATGGTGCGGTTGGCGCGACTGTCGGCGATGCGGTCGAGCGCCAGATACTGGCCGGCATCCATGCGTCCGGCCGGCATGCGCAGGCGGAGCATGAACTGGTACTCCTTTTCCTGCCCGTGCTGCTTGCGATACGTCGCCGTGTCGCGGTCGAACTGCTCGTAGCTACCGTGGAATTTCAGCAGCTGGTACGAACCTTCGGACACATCGATGCCGCCCGCCGCTAGCTCCTCGGCCAGGCTGCCGCGCAGGCCCCGGCTTTCGGTCTTCAGCGTTTCGACGGCGGAAAGTTTGCGCGGCTCGGCCATGGCGTCCTCGGTCAATAGCTTCAGCACATGGTGGGAAAACCCGCCCCGGTCCAGATCCACGCACCGAGATGTGCCAAAAGGAGCAGCTATGAGGCAGGGTTCCACACAATGCTATGTGGCTATAACAAAAATACGACGAAACCGACTCAAATAGAAAAGGTGATCGGCTCTGCGACCGGGCGATCCAAACCCGCGGCTTCTGCCCGGCGGATCAGATCGTCCAGCGTGAGCCCATGCAGCCGAGACGCGAATTCCGCGTCCAGCTCGACCCATAGCGGCTCGATCACCTTGTCCTGAAGCGCGCCGCCGGGACCATCTTCCGCATTGGCCGCATCGTCGGACAGCGCGGTCCGCACTATGTCGTCGAGGTGGATGTCGCGCCGTGGCCGGCCCAGACGGTAGCCACCGCGAGGCCCGCGTATGCTCTCCAGCAGGCCGGAACGGGACAGCGTCTGCAACAGCGGCTCGATGCCGCGACGGGCCAGGCCGGCGCGTTCGGCGAGGTCGGCCGCGCTCACCGTGCTTGTGCGACCTGCATGAAATGCGACATCCAGCATGATCAGCACTGCCAGCATGCCACGGTCCCGACGAACGATCATGCGTCTCCCCGTTGCATACCCGACTTCCTCCCAGACCCGAATCCGACCAGGATCGGTGTATATATCCTAAATGCCCTTGAGGTGACGTAATGTCCAACCGAATGCCGCGAAAAACGACTGCCCCGCACACAGCGGCACCGCGCGGCCGGATCTACGACAACGTGCTGCAAACCGTCGGTGGCACGCCGCTCGTACGAGTGCCGCGCCTGGCCGCCGAGGACGGCCTGGTCGCCGACCTCACCCTCAAGCTTGAGTTCTTCAACCCGCTCGGCTCGGTGAAGGACCGCATCGGACTCGGCATGATCGACGCCGCCGAAAAATCCGGCGAAATCACCCCTGGCGAGAGCGTCCTGGTCGAGCCCACCAGCGGCAACACCGGCATAGCACTCGCCTTCGTGGCGGCCGCGCGCGGCTACCGGCTCATCGTCACCATGCCGGAAAGCGCGTCCATCGAGCGCCGCCGCATGCTGCGCCTGATGGACGCGCAGGTTGAACTGACCCCGCAGAAACTCGGGATGGCCGGCGCCATCGCCCGCGCCAACGAGATCCTTAAAGCCACACCCGGTTCCTGGATGCCGCGCCAGTTCGACAACGAGGCCAATCCGGACGTGCACGAACTCACCACCGCCGAGGAGATCTGGGCCGACACCGACGGAAAGGTCGACATCATCGTCGCCGGCGTCGGCACCGGCGGCACGGTGACCGGCATCGCGCGCGCGCTGCGCTCGCGCCGCCCCGGCCTGCGCATGATCGGCGTCGAGCCGGCGGAGAGCGCTGTGCTGTCGGGCGACGAGCCGGGCCCGCACGGCATCCAGGGCATCGGCCCCGGCTTTCGCCCCAGCGTGCTCGACATGCGCGAGCTCGACCAAATCATCACCGTGTCGGAGCGCGAAGCCATCGCCGCCGCGCGCCGCTGCGCCCGTGCCGAAGGCCTGCCGATCGGCATCTCGTCCGGCGGCATGCTGCACGTCGCCCTCGCAATGGCCAAGGCGCCAGAGAACGCCGGCAAGCTCATCGTCGGCATCGTCCCGTCCTTCGCCGAGCGGTATCTCTCCACCCCGCTGTTCACCGGGCTCAGTTGACGCCACGCATGGCAGGCCGGTCCGACTTCCCATACCTTCAGGCGATCCCGACGCGCTGGATGGACAACGACGTGTACGGCCACGTGAACAACGTCATTTACTACAGCTACTTCGACACGGTGATTAACACCTGGCTCATCCGCGAGGCGGGGCTCGACATTCATGCCGGCAGCCAGATCGGCCTGTGCGTCGAGTCGCATTGCCGCTACGCCGCCCCGCTCAGCTTTCCCGACACGGTGGAAGCCGGTCTCCGCGTGGAGAAACTCGGCCGCTCGAGCGTGCGCTATGCCATCGGCCTGTTCGCGCCCGGAGCGGAAGAGCCCGCGGCGGAGGGCTGGTTCGTGCATGTGTTCGTGGAGCGCCAGACGCGCCGCCCCGCCGCCTTGACGGATAGTTTCAGGTCGGCCCTGTCACGCCTCGTCGCACACGAGCAGGACGCCAAACCCGTCATCGCCGGGACCGCCGAACCCGCCCACTTTGAAGAGTAGTTCCACTTGAAGACACGCGCCGCCGTTCTCGCCCGCATGGGCCTGCCACGTCCCTACGCCACCTCCCGTCCGCTGGAAATCCGCACTATCGAACTCGCACCGCCCGGAACCGGCGAGTTGCTGGTGCGCGTCGAGGCGGCCGGGCTGTGCCACTCGGACCTCTCCGTCATCGATGGCTCCAGGCCGCGCCCGATGCCCATGGTGCTCGGCCACGAAGCTGCCGGCATCGTCGAGGAATGCGGCCGCGGCGTCACCGGCTTCGTCCATGGGGACCGTGTCGTTTTCGCCTTCGTGCCGTCCTGCGGCGAGTGCCTGCCCTGTGCCGAAGGGCGCCCCGCTCTGTGCGAGCCGGGTGCGGCTGCAAACGGCGCCGGCGTGCTGCTCAGCGGCGCAAGGCGCTGGTTCGAGGAGTCGGAGGGCTTGCTCAACCACCATCTCGGCGTCAGCGGTTTCGCCGAACACATCGTGGTCAGCGCACGCTCCGCCGTGAAGGTGGATCTCGATTTGCCCGGTGAGATCGCCGCCCTGTTCGGTTGCGCGGTGATGACCGGCGTCGGCGCCGTGGTGAATACCGCGCGCGTGGCGCCAGGGGCCTCGGTCGCCCTGTTCGGCCTCGGCGGCGTCGGCCTGGCAGCCGTACTGGGCGCCGTCGCATCCGGCGCCAACCCGATCGTCGCCGTCGACCCGGTGGCTGCCAAACGCGACCTTGCCCTCTCGCTCGGTGCGACGCACGCGCTCGAAGCCGGCGAGGATGCCGTGGCCGCCATCCGCGACATCACCCGTGGCGGCGCCGAATACGTCTTCGAGTCGGTCGGCAACGAGGCGGTGCTGGCCCAGGCTTATCAAGCGACCCGCCGCGGCGGCACCACGATCGCCGCCGGCCTGCCGGACCCGTCGCGCCGGTTCAGCGTGCCGGCCGTCAGCCTGGTCGCGGAGGAACGCACCATCAAGGGCAGCTACATGGGTTCGGCCGTTCCCTTGCGCGACCTGCCGCGCTTCGTGGCACTCTACCGCGGGGGCAAGCTGCCGGTGGAACGGCTACTCACCCACCGGCTACGCCTCGACGACATCAACGAAGGCTTCGACCGGCTAGCCAACGGCGAAGCGGTGCGGCAGGTGATCCGATTCAGCTAACGCTGTAGGTCAAACTAGAGATCCAACCAGATGGGATGCTCGAGCCTTGCCGGTGGCTCAGGCGGCGGCACCCTCGAGCATGGGCGCGTTGGAGGCTTGATGAAGAGCAGGCGCGAGTACGCCGGATGCTCCAGCCGACAGGAAGGCGTTGCGAACCATGGACTGCACGTCGGTGAACGTCGCGGCCACGTGACCATTGACCGCCATCGCCCGATCATCGGCCGCAACGAAGCGCCAGCCGAGATCATCCTTCAGGCACAGGGCTGCCCCAAGAAAGATGCCGTGATGTTCGACGATTTTAGAATTCTGCATTTCATCAACCTGTTCGAAGGTAGCATACCGTATCGCAGCGGGATGAACCAGCTAGGCAACCGCCAACCGGTATTACGTTTTCGTGACGTTATATCTTTAATAAAGCGCTAAATAAGCGTAGTTTGAGCGTCGTCAACCTGCCGGCTGACGGCGTCCGGGCTTCCGGCCGAGGCGGTTCCACCCAACAGGATCAACACAGGCCCGCCGCTCGCCCAATCGCCCGCTCGGCCTGCAAGTTCCGCCAGAGCCCCCCGCAACACGCGGGTGTGGGATGTGCCGCCGCTTTCCACCAGAACCGCCGGCATCGCCGTGGAAAACCCGGCCGCCTCCAGCTCGCTGCACAACCGTGGCAGCGTCGCCAGCCCCATGTAGATCGCCAGCGTCACGCCCGGTCTAAGCAGCCCCGCATAGTCTATGCGGAGATCGGGGCCGAGATCGGACCGCCGCCGATGCGCGGTGACGAACGTGACCGCGTGGGCCGAGGAACGATGGGTCAACGGAATGCCGGCCGAGGCAGCGCAAGCCAACGCCGCGGTGATGCCGGGCACCACGTCGAACGCGACACCCGCCTGGCGCAGCGCATCCGCCTCCTCGCCGCCGCGGCCGAAGATGAACGGGTCGCCGCCCTTCAGCCGCACCACGCGCCTTCCTTCCCGCGCCAGCCGAACCAGCAGCGCGTTGATGTCCCGCTGCGGCATCGTGTGGTCGCCCTGGCTCTTGCCGACGTCGATCCGGTCCGCGTCACGCCGTGCCAGGTCGAGCA
>CAZZVF010000202.1:0-6117 GCA_964657355.1 uncultured Buchnera sp. | reverse complement strand
CAGCATAGCGCTTTTTTCAACTTCGGTTCGCAGCGGGCAGGCGGCGCCGTCACGCTGCAGGGCGTCGGCGGAACATTGCTCGTACTCGGCTAGTCTAGCGATGCTCGGTGCCATCCTGCCGTTTCCGGGCTGAGAGGCACCCCGCCTGTGGCCGCAATGCCGAAGCCGGCCACCAGGAAGATCCAGCCCGCGTTCGGCAGCGATGTAAATGCGCTGGTGGACGCCGCGGGCCAGAAGGCCAGCACGGCGGCGACGAAGCTTCCGGCAAGGAGAGGGTTGCGCGGCGCCCGTTTGCGCACGAACAAAGGTGTGCCCAGCCGCCACAGCAGGCTTGCCGCCATAAGCGAGAACAGGATCACCCCGGGCAAGCCCGCATTATCCGCCTGTTCCAGGTAGTAATTGTGTGGATGGATGTTGCAGGCATCCATCCCGCCGTTGAGGTGTGCGGTCGGTATACCGATCCCGTCGAGCCCGTGCATGTTCCAGAAGTCGCTGCACCCGCGCCGAAACCCGTCGAAGCCGAGGCCATGTACCGGATAGCGGTCGGCGATGACGGCGGCGCGAACGAAGATCAGGCCGTAGGCGCTTTGCGGAAAGTGTCTGAGCTGGTCCTCGGTCTGCACGACCAGCTTGGCGTAGGTGTTGGGCGACAGTACCGGGGCTGCCAGCAGAAGCAGCCCCGCGAGGATACCGGCGAACAGCACCGCAAGCCGCAGCCGCGGCAGTAGCAGCGCGGTGACCGCGAGGCCGAGGACCAGAAGTGCCGTTGGCATGCGCTGCCCGATCAGCACCTGGGTCACCACCGCGACCACCGCGACACCTAGCCCGGCGGCCTTGCTCCGGCGCGACGGATTGCCCAGCAGCCACCAGACGGCCGGCAGCACGACCGGGAAGAAGATGAGGATCAGCGCAGGCCCGGCGCGCGGCTTGGCGAACGGGCCGGTAAGCGCGCCGTCGATGTAGCGGCCGTGTCCGAACAGGTTGGTGCCGGCGAATTGCTGATGCCAGCATTCCAGGACCACCCACCAGAATGCGGCCGCCAGAACCCACCACGCAACCCGACGGCGTTGTGGGTCGCGGAGGGCCCACCCGACCGCCAGGGCGAGTAGGGGCAGCCTGATGGAAGCGATTGCAAAGCCGAGGCCGCCCGTGCCGATCGCCGAGCAGACCACCAGCCACGCCCACCAGCCGATCGCGGCCAGCGCATAGGGTCGCTTGAGCCAGGCCCGTGAACCCTCAGCCCAACAGGCAACGAGGAAGGACAGGTCGGCCAGCACCAGCAGGATGTCGGCCACCGCGCGCGCGTGCAGCAGGGCGAACGGCAGCCCCACGCAACACGCGAACGCCACGTCGCCCGCGAGGCACGCTCCGCGTCGCCTGTCCTGCAACGCCGCGCCGAGCGCAGGCAGTCTCACGCCGACAAACCCGCAAGGTCGTGGCGACAATCGATACGCTCAAGTCTCGATAATCGAATGGCGCACTTTGTCACCACCTGGCGCAACACGACACAGTGCCGGAATCGGTCACCGTAGTCTCGTGAAAAAACAAAGCGATTATAAAAGCTTAAGTCGGCTTCCCGAATTGGCACGCGGGCTGCAGTAGCTCGTGGGAAGTTCGGATCATGAGGCGTATGGGACACGGAAGCCTTGCAAAATCGTTTCAAAGAGTCAGCCGGCCGCCGGCTGTGCTTGGCCTGCGCGCGGCTTTGCAGATACAGACGCAACCAACAGTAAGAAGCACGCCGGGAACAGTGACCATGCCGTCAGCAGGTAGCGCAACGGGCACCCGTCCGGTGCCGCTGGCGTATGGTGGCCTGCCTGCCGGGCTGCTGGTTTGTGTGGCGCTTGCCGGGTGCAAGGTGGGGCCGGACTACCACCGGCCGCCAACCCCTGCGCCGGATCGCTACACCGAGACTTCCTTGCCGACGCAGACCGGCAGCGCATCGGTGAATACGACGGGTCAGGCGGCCCAAAACGGGGCAGGGCGGAACCAGCACTTTGCCGACGGCCAGGATATTCCCGCCGCCTGGTGGGAGGCGTTTCGTTCCCCTGCGCTGAACGCCCTGGTGCGGCGGGCCTTGTTGCAAAACCCGTCGCTGGAGGCTGCACAGCAGACGCTGCACCAGGCACAGGAAACCACTCTCGCGCAGAAGGGCGCATTCCTGCCGCAGGCGACGGCCCAGTTCAACCGCACGCGTGAAGAGCTGAGCGGCGCCGAGAGCGGCGTTCCAGGCTTCACTCAGACCTTCTCCGTCTACAACGCGCAGGTGAACGTCTCCTATACGTTCGACGTCTGGGGCCTGAACCGGCGAACCGTCGAAGCCGACCGCGCCAAGGAGGCGGCACAGCGCTTCCAGCTCGAAGGCGCCGTCACCATGCTGGCGGCGAACACCGCAAGCACGGCGATCACCGCGGCGTCGCTCGCGGCGCAGATCGAGGCGGAGGAGACGTTGATCCGGGCCGAGGAACAGGTGCTGCGCACCGTCAGCAGTCAGTTCCAGCTCGGCGCCGCGACCGGAACGGACGTCGCAACGCAGCAGGCGCAGCTTGCCCAGACGCAGGCGCTCGTCGTGCCACTGCAGACCCAGTTGATCCAGGCGCGGGATCAGCTTGCCGCCTATGTCGGCCAGGTGCCCGCCGAGGCCGCCATTCCGACCATTGCGCTGAAGGATCTGACGCTGCCGGTCGATCTGCCGGTGAGCCTGCCATCGCGCCTGGTCGAACAGCGGCCCGACATCCGCGCGTCCGAGGCGCAGTTGCAGCAGGCGGTGGCCGATATCGGCATAGCGGTGGCGAACCGGCTGCCGCAGCTGACCCTCACCGGATTCATCGGCACGGCGCCGGCCAAATTCGAGCAGCTGTTCCAGCCTGGCAACGGCACCTTCAGCCTGCTGAGCCAGATCCTGGGTCCGGTGTTCCAGGGCGGCACCCTGCTGCACCAGCAACGCGCCGCGGTGGACGCTGCGAGAGTCGCGGCCGCCAACTATCGCAACACGGTGGTCACCTCGTTCCAGAATGTCGCCGACGTGCTCAGCGCGCTGGCGCTCGATGCCAGGGCGCTGGAGGCCAACCAGGCCGCCGAACAGGCGTCCGCGCGCAGCCTCAGCCTCGCCCAGCTGCAATACGGCGCAGGCGGCGTCGCCTACCTCACCGTGCTGACCGCGCAGACCCAGTACCAGAATGCCGTCATCAGCCTGATCCGCGCCGAGGCGACCCGTTTCACCGACACCGTGGCGCTGTTCACAGCGCTTGGCGGCGGCTGGTGGAACCGCCACGACACCGCCCCGCCCCCCGAAGGGTTCTGGAGGAGTCTCGCACCATGAAGACCATTCGGCCTGTTGCGGCATCCCTCGTTCTGGCTGGCGTGATCGGCGCCGCCCGCGCGCAGATGCCGACGGTCACGGTGTCCACCATCGTGGCGCATGCCCAGCCCTGGCAGGACAAGATCGAGGCCGTAGGCAGCCTGCGCGCCGCCAAGGGCGCCGACCTCGCAGCCGAACTGTCCGGTGTGGTCGACTGGGTCGGCTTCGAGTCCGGCGCCGATATTGCCGCAGGCACCATCCTGCTGCGCCTGCGCCCCAACGACGACGGCGCCAAGCTCGCAGAACTGCAGGCGGCGGCGGACCTCGCGGCGACCAACCTCGCCCGCGACCAGAAGCAGTTGCGCGCCCAGGCGGTGAGCCAGGCGACGATCGATGCCGATGACAGCCATCTGCGCTCGTCGCGTGCCCAGGTGGCACAGCAGCAGGCACTGATGGCGGAAAAGATCGTGCGCGCTCCGTTCGCCGGGCGCCTCGGCCTGCGGCAGGTCGATGTCGGTCAATATCTCGCGGCCGGAACCATGATCGTCACGCTGCAGGCGCTCGATCCGATCTACGCGGATTTCTACGTGCCGCAGCAATCGCTCGCGGGCATCCATACCGGCCAGACGGCGCAGGTTCGCGTCGATGCCTACCCGGGCCGCGCGTTCACCGGGAAGATCCTCGCCATCAGCCCGAAGCTCGACCAGGCCAGCCGGATGGCGCAAGTGCGTGCCACCATCGCCAATGCGGACCACGCGCTGTTGCCGGGCATGTTCGCCAATGTCGCGGTCGATGCGGGCGCGGTTAAACAATACATCACGTTGCCGAACGCTGCCGTCGTGTACAACACCTATGGCAGCTCGGTTTACGTGGTAGGTGGCGGCAACGCCCCGACGGTCAAGCAGGTGGTGATCAAGACGGGCCCGGCGCGGGGCGACCAGGTCGCCGTGCTTGACGGCCTGCACGAGGGCGACGTTGTCGTCACCGCGGGACAGATCAAGCTGCGCCAGGGTGCGGCGGTCGCGATCAACAACAGCGTGCAGCCGGCGAATGAAGCGGCGCCGAACCCGCAGGAGGAGTGAGACCATGCGCGGCTTCACCGATATCTTCGTAAAGCGGCCCGTCCTCTCCATTGTCGTCAGCACGTTCGTGCTGCTGCTCGGCCTGCGCGCGGCGACCGACCTGCCGGTGCGCCAGTTCCCGAAAGTGGTGAACGCCACCATCCGTGTCGAAACCGACTATTACGGTGCCGATGCGGACGTGGTCGCAGGCTTCCTGACCACGCCGTTGGAAAACGCCATCGCCCATGCCGACGGCATCGACTACATGACGAGCCAGAGCCAGAACGGCAGCAGCACAATCACTGCGAATTTGCGGCTCAACCAGGACCCAGACAGGGCGCTGACCGAAATCCAGGCGCGCGTCAGTGCCGTTGGCAACCAGCTGCCACAAGGCTCGCAGGTTCCGATCATCCAGCTGCAGAACGGCGACAGTTCGCCGGCCCTGATCGCCGGGTTCACCAGCACCATCATGTCGCCGCAGCAGATCACCGACTATCTGAAGCGTGTCGTGCAGCCGGTGATGCAATCCGTCACCGGCGTGCAGGACGTGCACCTGTGGGGCGCGCAATCCTTCGCACTGCGCGCGTGGCTCGATCCCGCGAAACTGGCGGCGCGCGGCCTTACCGCCGCCGACGTGTCGAACGCCTTGCAGGCGAACGATTTCGTCACCGGTGCGGGGTCGACCACGGGTCAGATGACGTCTGTCACCCTCGGCGTGAACACCGGGCTGCATTCCGCCAAGCAGTTCCGCGAAATGGTCATCCGCCAGTCGAACGGCGCCATCGTGCGACTGGGCGACGTGGCAAAGGTCGAGCTGGGGGCTGACGATTACAGTTCGAGCGTGCTGGTCAGCGGCAAGCCCGGCATCTTCGTCGCCATCGAGGTGCTGCCGAGTGCCAACATCCTAGACGTGGTGACGCGCGCCCACGCCAAGCTGGACAGCATCCACGCCAGCCTGCCGCAGGGCCTCGATTCGAGCATTGAATACGACGCGACGGAGAGCGTGCGCGAATCCATCAGCGAGGTGGTGAAGACGCTCGCCGAAAGCCTGTTGATCGTGACACTCGTGGTGTTCGCCTTCCTGCGTTCCCCGCGTGCCACCGTCATTCCCATCATCACCATTCCGCTTTCGCTGCTCGGCACGTTCGCCATCCTGTGGATGTTCGGCTTTTCCATAAACCTGCTGACCCTGCTCGCCCTGGTCCTCGCCACCGGCCTGGTTGTCGACGATGCGATCATCGTGGTGGAAAACGTCAGCCGCGAGATGAGCGAGGGCGCGAGCAAGCTGGAGGCAGCACTCAACTCCGCGCGGCAGCTCGCCTCGCCGATCATCGCCATGACGATCGTGCTTGTCGCAGTCTATGTTCCGATCGCATTGCGCTCCGGTCTCACCGGTGCGTTGTTCACCGAATTCGCCATCACAATGGTCGGCAGCGTGACGGTGTCCGCAGTGCTGGCGCTCACGTTATCGCCGATGATGTGCCGTTATCTGCTGAAGCCGCACAAGGCGGGCAGCGAAAAGCGCCCGATCTACGAGCGTATCTACAAGCCAACGCTGCACGCTGCCTTGTCGCTGCGGTTCGCGGTGGTGCTGTTCGGCCTCTTCGTGCTCGGCGCCAGCGTCATGCTGTATCGCGGCGCCAAGAGCGAGCTTGCTCCCCAGGAAGACGACAGCTTCATCGTCGAGCAGGCGAGCGCGCCGGCAACCGCGACGGTCGATTATCTGCGTGTCTATCAGCCGATGATTTCGAAGAT
>CAZZVF010000201.1:0-6135 GCA_964657355.1 uncultured Buchnera sp. | reverse complement strand
TTAAGAAGGGCGGCCGCGGGCCCCTGACCCCTTTTGTTAAGAGAAGTTGCGAGCGTTGACACCACGGGCTGCCATTTTTTGTTTGTCATTTTAGATTGTTGCCTGCGGCGCTCAGGGAGGTTTCTACCTCGCCATTCCTGCAAAGCGCCTCAAGTCCAGGGTGCGGGGATGTTCTTTTCCCTGTACTATCGTGGGTTCCGGCATGTGGCCAGCCGTGTGGCCGAATGGGAAAAATCTCGCGCGCCGTCTGGCTTCGGCTTCGTTGGCGTTGACCGGGAAGGTCTCGTAATTGCGGCCGCCCGGATGCGACACGTAATGCGTGAGGCCGCCCAGGCTGCGGCCGGTCCAGCGGTCGTAGATGTCGAATACCAACGGCGATTGCGCGCGCACTGTCGGGTGCAATGCGGATGGAGGCGCCCACGCCTTGAAGCGCACGCCGCCGACGTAATCGCCGACGGTTTGGGTTTGCGTCAGTGGCACTGCGGCGCCGTTGCAAGCGAGCACGAAACGTTCTTCCACCCATCCGGTGACGCGCGCCTGCAGGCGTTCGGCGGAACTGTCGACGTAGCGCACCGTGCCGCCGGCCGCCGGTTCCTCGCCCAGCACGTGCCAGGGTTCGAGCGCGTGGCGGATTTCGAGGTTGGCGCCTTGCGTGGTGATTTCGCCGATCTTGGGGAAGCGGAATTCCATGTGCGGCGCGAACCAGTCGCGGTCGAGCCGGAAGCCCACTCCCGCGAGCTCCTCGAGCACCGCGTTGAAATCCTGCTGCACGAAATAGGGCAGCATGAAATCGTCGTGCAGCCGGGTGCCCCAGCGTACCAGCGTGCGCTCGTACGGCGTGTTCCAGAACGCGGCGATGGCGGCGCGCATCAGCAGCATCTGCGCCGACGACATGCGCGCATCCGGCGGCATTTCGAGCGCGCGGAATTCGACCAGTCCGAGCCGGCCGGTGCTGCTTTCCGGCGCGTACATCTTGTCGATGGAAAATTCGGTGCGGTGGGTATTTCCCGTGACGTCGGCAAGGATGTTGCGGAACAGCCGGTCGGTCAGCCAGGGCGGCGTCTCGCGTCCCGGTGCGATCTGCGCGAAGGCGATTTCCAGCTCGTTGACGCTATCCATGCGCGCCTCGTCGATGCGCGGATGCTGGCTGGTGGGGCCGATGAACAGGCCGCTGAACATGTAGGAGAGGCTGGGATGGTTGTGCCAAAACCCGAGCAGGCTTTTCAGGAGATCCGGGCGGCGCAGGAACGGGCTGTCGGCGGGGGTCGCCGCACCCATGACGACGTGGTTGCCGCCGCCGGTGCCGACATGGCGGCCGTCGAGCATGAATTTCTGCGTCTCGAGGCCGGTCTCGCGGGCGATTTCGTAGAGCTGCGTGGTGCGGCCAACCATTTCTTCCCAGTGTTCGGCGGGATGGATGTTGACTTCGATGACGCCGGGATCGGGCGTGACGGAGAACTGGTTCAGCCGCGGATCGCGCGGCGGCGGATAGCCTTCGAGGACCACCTTTGTGTGCATTTCCTCGGCGATGTCCTCCACCGCGGCGCACAGATCGAGCCAGTCCTCGGCTGCGTAGAGCGGCGGGAAGAACACGTGCAGCTTGCCGCCGCGCGCTTCCACGGCGAGCGCGGTGCGCACGAGGTCCGGCTCCTCCTGGCCGGCGACGGGTGCGCGGTCATAGAGACGGTCCTGCGGCATCGGGCCGGTGCCTGCGCCGCCGTTGGCATAGGCGTGGCGCAGATCCCATTGCGAGCGCGGGTCGGGCGAGGTGATGGCGCGGCCATACGCGTTGGCGGCCCCTGCTGCCGACAAGCCTGGCCGCGCGCGGTGCAGCGCTGCCGAAGCGGGCAACGCTGTGGTGGGTGCGAACGGGTCCGCCTCGAAATCGGCGTCGATGTTGGCGGGATCGGCCCAGGGCAGCGATTCGAGCGGCAGGCGGAAGCCGATCGGGGCGTCGCCGGGCACCAGGAACAGCACGCCCGGCCGGAAGAACCAGCGGCCGGATTGCCAGCGCCGTTGCCCGCCTGCCTCGCGGCGTCGCAGCGGGAGCACGCTGCCGACCGTGGCGTCGAGCCCCTGGCCGAACACGCGGGCGAGGCGGTCACGGGTCTGCGGATCGCGCAGGTGGTTGGCTTCGGCGAGCACGTTGGCCGGCAGGCGGTTTTCCTTCCACAGGAAGTAGTGGATGTCCTCGAACGCCGGCGTCACGTAGCCGGGCGAGACCTGCAGGCGTTCGGCCAGGGCCTCGCAGAAGCGTCGCGCGTCGTTCGGCGTGGCGGTACCGGTGTCGTCGTCGGTGGCGAGCAGCGCCTGGTCACGCCATGCCGCCTCGCCGTCGCGGCGCCAGTGCGCGGACAGCGCCCAGCGGGGCAGTTGTTCGCCGGGATAGTGCTTGCCGAGGGCCTGGGTCAGTGCCGCCCCCGGAGCCCAGAGCGGGGCGAGGCGGCGGATCAGCCGGGCGGCGTGGGCGCGCTTGGTGGGGCCCATGGCGTCCGTTGTCCATTCGGCGCCGTCGACGTCATGGGCACTGACGAAGGTCGGCTCGCCGCCCATGGTGAGGCGCACCTGGGCGTCCTCGAGCACGCGGTCGACCCGGATGCCGGCGGCGAGGATCTGCTGCCATTGTTCTTCGGTATAAGGCTTGGTGACGCGCGGGCTTTCGGCGACGCGCCCGACTTTCATCTCGAAGCCGAACTCGACGCCGGCCATTTCGACCGCACCCGAGATGGCCGCGGCGGAGGCGGGTTCGGGGCTGGCGGCGAGCGGGATGTGACCCTCGCCCGCCATCAGGCCGGACGTCGCGTCGAGCCCGATCCAGCCGGCGCCGGGCAGGTAGACTTCGGCCCAGGCGTGCAAATCGGTGAAGTCGCTGGTCGGGCCGGCGGGGCCGGTGAGCGGCTTCTGGTCGGCGACGAGCTGGATCAGGTAGCCGGACACGAAGCGGGCGGCGAAACCGAGATGGCGCAGCAGGTGGACGAGCAACCAGGCGCTATCGCGGCAGCTTCCCTGCCCCGCCGCCAGCGTCTCCTCCGGGGTCCAGACGCCCGGCTCCATGCGTACGATGTAGGCAATTAGTGCCTGCACGCGCTGGTTCAGGTCGACGATGACGTCGATGGTGCGCTGGGAGTCGCGGGGAATGCCGGCGAGCAGCGCGTTGAGCCGGGGGCCTGGCGTTTCGAGCTTGCGGAACGGGGCGAGCTCCTCTTCCAGGCCCGGATCGTAGGCGAACGGCCAGGTCTCGGCCTCGGGCTCCAGGAAGAAGTCGAACGGGTTGATCGTCGCCATGTCGGCCACGAGATCGACGGTGACGCCGAAATGGGTGACCTTCTCGGAGAACACGATCCGGGCGAGGAAATTGCCCTGCGGGTCCTGCTGCCAGTTCAGAAAGTGGCCCGCCGGCGCGATGTTGAGCGTGTAGGCCAGGATGGGCGTGCGGGAATGGGGCGCCGGACGCAGGCGGATGGTCTGTGGTCCCAGCGTCACCGGTTTGTCGTAGCGGTAGGTGGTGCGGTGGGTCAGGGCGACGTGAAGGGTCATTGTGCGGTGCGGCTCCGGCAGTCCCGCATGGGTAGCAAGAAGTGAGCCTTTTGCCATAGGCGGCTTTGGGATGAGCGGTTTGGGAGAGGTTTCGGATGTTCGTGGATATCGGTGGCGGGCAGGTATTGCATGCGCAAGTTGCGGGGTCGGAAGGGACGCCGGTGGTGCTGATGCTGCATTCGGTGGGCACGTCGCTGCATGTTTGGGATGCCCAGGCGGACGTGCTCGCTTCTCGTTACCAAGTGGTTCGCTGCGACATGCGCGGGCACGGGTTGTCGCCGACGGACGAGCGGGAACTGTCGATCGAGGGGTTTGCGCGCGACATGCTGGCGTTGCTGGACCGGCTGGGGGTGCGTGAGGCGCATGTGGCTGGGCTGTCGATCGGCGGCATGATCGCGCAATCCATGGCGGTGCAGGCGCCGGCGCGGGTGCGCTCGCTGATCCTGTGCGACACGGCCATGGCCATTCCGCCGCCATCGTTCTGGATGGAGCGGGCGGCGACGGTGCGGTCGCAGGGCATGGCGTCGATGGTCGATGCGACGCTGGCGCGGGGGCTGACACCGTCGGCCGACGCGGCATCGGTGCACGGGCTGCGGGCGATGGTTCTGGCAACGCCGGCGGAGGGCTATGCGGCGGCCGCGGAGGCGATTGCGCGGGCGGACCTCTCCGTAGGCACGGCGACGATCCGGGTGCCGGCGCTGGTGCTGGTCGGCGAGTTCGACGAGGCGACGCCGCTATCGTCCGCGCAAGCGCTGGCCCTGAGCATTCCGGACGCCACCGTGGAAGTGATCGGCGGTGCCGCGCACATCGCGCCGATGGAGCGGCCGGGCGAGGTGCTGCAGGCGATGACGAGTTTTCTGGGCGAGTTTGCGTAGCGCCCGCTCACCATCGACGTGACGATGGTCGACAGGAACACCCTGCATGTTCCTGTTGCCCCGGGAACGATCTGCGTCTCATATGAGCGCCTCAAGGGAGGCATGCTGCCATCCCAGACGCGGCGCAATGCCAGGCGTGCATAGAGAAACGGCAAGGAATTCCCGCAATGGTTGTATCGATGTTCGAGCGTGTCCCGGCATGGGCGCGCGCAGGTGGTTTTCTGATGGCAGTCGTTGGCATTCCCGGCGCGGTTCTGCTGGCACCTTCCGCCCGCGCCGCCACGCCGGCGAGCGAGATCGACCGCGCACAGGAGGCTTGGCGCAGCACGATCATCAATACTCCGGTTCCGCAGGAAGGGTGCTTCACCGCGTCGTATCCGGTGGCCGCCTGGAAGCCGGTTGCCTGCGTCAAGGCGCCGGCAATTCCACTCGTACCGCGCAGCGGCCGCTCGCTTGCCTCGGCGCAGACCGTCGGTGACGGCAACGACTACTCGGCCGTGGTAACCGGGCTGATATCGAAGGGCGTCGGTTCCTTTCCGAAGACCACTGGCCTCAAGACCGAAACCGGCCAGGGCCAGGCGAACTCCTATTCGTTGCAGCTTAACTCGCAATTTTTCCACAACAGCCCGGCTTGCGCGGGAGCTTTCAATCCATCGAACTGCCTGGGCTGGCAGCAATTCGTCTACCTGCCCGGCTTTGTGTTCATGCAATACTGGCTCATCAACTATGGCAACACCTGCCCGTCCGGCTGGGCGTCTTACAGCTCCGATTGTTATACGAACAGTGCGTCGGTGTCGGCACCGGCCGTCGTCATCAAGCAGTTGAAGACGGTGAAGATTTCCGGGACGGCCGTTTCGAAGGGTATCGACAAGCTGGTGTTTTCGACAGCCACCAAAGCCTACACGACGACCGGCCAGGACAGCGTGGTCGGGTTGGCGGATTACTGGAATGCCTCCGAATGGGGTATTTTCGGGCCCGGCGGCGGTTCGGCTGCGATCTTCAACAACGGCGCGTCGATCACCGTGAAAATCGCGCTGACCGATGGCTCGACGCAAGCGCCTGTCTGCAAGGCCAAGGCCGGTACCACCGGCGAGACGAACAATCTGAACCTCGGTGCGTGCACGGCGAGCGGTGGCACGACGCCGTCCGTGCAGTTCACGGAAAGCCTGAAGAAGTAGCAGCCTCATTTTTATTTAGGCAGCGACAAGAATGGCCGGTTCCTGATGGGACCGGCCATTTCAGCGAGCGGGACTATTTTCTACGTTTCCAACGCCGCCTTCAGGGGGCGGGCCACTGTTCGTAGTGGCGCCTTCGGTCGAGGCCATCGCGACATAACGGCTTCGAGCCGGAGCGCGGCAGGCCGAGGATGAATATCGGGGCCGGGGTGAGAACTTCGATGGTGCGGTCGACGAGTTTGGTGATGTCGTCCGGATCGTAGCCAAGCCGGCGCGTTCAGCCGGGCGCCGGTCGCGTAATGAGTGAAGCTGCGTTCGAACCGGCCGTCCTATTCCAGCTTTCGCGATCGCGCATCGAGTTTCCGCATCGCCGCCTGGAGTTTGCCGCCCGACGCGGTGCGCGGTGGCTGCAGCGGAATGGCTGTTCCTGCGACGTCCTGGCCGGTGCTCTCAGGCTCTCTTGACTATGCTGTATCGCTCGACGGACCGCCTCAGTCGTCGTGGCGCTGCCGTGGAGAACCTGGCCCATAGTGCGTCCTTCCATGCCT
>CAZZVF010000200.1:0-6141 GCA_964657355.1 uncultured Buchnera sp. | reverse complement strand
GGCCCGTCATTGCCGGCGATCTGGTGCGCGCGGGTTCCGGTCCACAGCGAGGTGTAGGGGTTCATCCGCTCGCCGGTGGCCGAACGGGGTAGCAATTGCAGGAACACCTCGAGGTCCTGCAGGCTGGGCAACACTTTTTCGATGCCCATGAGGGAGATCAGCACGCGCGGCAGGGTCAGGCACATGCGGCCGTTGCCCTCGGATTCGACGATGCAGACGGAGCCGGTTTCCGCGATGGCGAAATTGGCGCCCGAGATTGCGACGGGCGTGGTGAGGAAACGCTCGCGCAGATAGCGGCGTGCGGCGGCGGTGAGGTCGGTGGCGCGGTCGCTGAGCTGGCCCTGGCCGAGCCGGTCCTGGAACAGCTCGCGGATTTCGGAGCGGTTGCGGTGGATTGCCGGCACCAGGATGTGCGACGGCGTGTCGTTCGAGAGTTGCACGATCATGTCGGCGAGATCGGTCTCGACCGGCTCGATGCCGGCGTCGGCGAGCGCCGGGTTGAGGTCGATCTCGTCGGTGGTCATCGACTTGATCTTGATTGCGCGGGTGGCGCCATGGCCGCGCGCGATATCGACGATGATGCGGCGCGCCTCGGCCGCGTCGCGCGCCCAGTGCACATGGCCGCCCGCCGCGGTGACGGTCTGTTCGAGTTTGAGCAGATGCGTGTCGAGCTCTCGCATCGTCGTGGATTTGATGGCGCGACCGGCCTCGCGCAGCTGTTCCCAATCGGGCAGTTCGGCTGCGACCTTGGCGGTGCGGGCGCGGATCGTGCTGGTGGCCTTGCGGATGTTGCGGCGCAGCTGGGTGTCGCGCAGTGCTTCGTGGGCGAGAGTGGGAAAATCTCGATCATGCGCAGGAGCCGGAGAGTGAAGGCCGCTCATGCGACGGGTTCCTGCTCGGTGGAAGCGAGGATTTCGGCAAGATGCATGGCGCGCACGCCGGCCTGAAGGCGTTGCAGGCCGCCGGCGATGTGCATGAGGCAGGAATTGTCGCCTGCGGTGACCACTTCGGCGCCCGTTGCGAGGACTGCGCGCATCTTGTCGGTCAGCATGGCGGTCGAGACGTCGGCGTTTTTGATGGCGAAGGTGCCGCCGAAGCCGCAGCATTCCTCGATTGCGGGCAGGTCGACCAGGTCGATGCCTTTCACGCCGCGCAACAGGCTCATCGGGCCATCGGCGAGGCGCAGGCCGCGCAGGGAGTTGCAGGAGGCGTGGTAGGTGACGCGATGCGGGAAATAGGCCCCGACATCGGTGAGTGCCAGTTCGCGTGTCAGGAACTCGGAGAATTCGAACACGCGCGGCAGGATTTCGTTGAGTGCAGTTAGCAAATCGGCATCACCTGCTGCCAGGCGCGGATACTGGCTCCTGATCGTCGAGGTGCAGGAGGTGGACGGCACGACGATGGTGGGTGCGTCGCGGTAGATGCCGACGAATTTCCGCACAAGCGAAAGCGCCTCGTCGGGGTAGCCGGAGTTGCTGTGCAACTGGCCGCAGCAGGTCTGCTCGTGCCGGAATTCGATGTCGTGGCCGAGGCGCTCCAGCACGCGCACGGTGGATTTGCCGGTTTGCGGAAACAGACTGTCGTTGAAACACGTGATGAACAGGCTTACGCGCATTGGGCTGCTTACGACGATCGGTGTGGCGACGCCACCGCGGGGATGCCCGAGCCGGCGCCGGGCGCGACGAGGTGGCTCAAACGGGGACCACGGCCGTCTTTTTCTGCGGCAGCTGCGACGGCAACCCCGGGTCGATGTTCATATGGGCGGCGACCGGTTCGTGCGGCGTGTTGGCGATCCAGCTGTCGAGGGAGATGTCGGCATACTGGCCCCTGGCGCATATCGCGAGAACACGCATTCGTCGGTGCCGGTATTCTCGATGACATCGCCGCGCGTGCGCGGCAGGTCGCCGGGATGATGGCAAATCGCACAGATTTGCCTCAGAGTTTGCAAAATCGGGTCAATATTCGAACTGATAGCTCAGCCCGATGGTGGTGCCCGGATCGTTGTCGGGCGTGGCGCCCTGTACGCTGCCGCCGCCGGCCGCGACCTGGGCGGTTGCTTTCAGACGCCGTGTCAAATCTATTTGCACCTGGGCTGCCGTGCCGCTGCTGCCCGAGGTGGATTGCTTGGCGCCGACATAGACACCCTTGGCCACGTAGCGCCCCGCTTCTACGCTGGCGCCTGTCGCGCCGGAGCCGCCGCCGCCGACCGAAAGCCGGTCGAGCCCTAAGCCTTTGCGGATGTTGCCGAGTGCGCCGCCGCCGCCGCCCGTCGCACCGGAGAGTTCGGCGACGGCGGCGCCGATCTCGGCGATCTGCACTGCGGAAAGATCCTTCAGGCTAACGCCGAACAGCAGATGCGCCAACACCTCGTCCTGCGGCAGTTCGGGCGTGCTGGACAGGGCGATCTTCGGCGCGTCGGCATACCCGGTGATGGTCAGCACCGCCGTCACACTGCTGGAATTGCTTTCGGCGACGAAATCCAGCGTCGGGTCCACCTTGTTGTTCACCCCCGTGCCGTCGAACCCGACGCTGCCCTTGGTGAAGGTGAGGGTGGTGCCAGCTAGGCTGAAATCGCCGCGACGCAGGTCGAAGCCGCCGCCTATCTGGGGGGCGCTGCTGGTGCCTCCGATGGTGAGCTTGCCGCCGAGTTCGGAATCGAGCCCGTGGCCGCGGACGAAGACCGCGCTTGGCGCATCGACCTCGATGGCGAGGTCTATCTTGCTACCGGCTGCGGACACGGGTGGCGCCGGCTTGTCGCCCGGACGGCGCACGGTCAGCACGGCGACGCTCGGTGGCAGATTGTCGGGAATGTTGATATCGGCCTTGCGTACGAAGATCTTGCCCTGGGCCTTCAAGTCGCCGTTTGCATGGCCCTGCACCGAGAGATCGGCATCGAGGAACGCGGTCAGCAGATCGCTCGCGAGCGGCCGCGCGTTCTTCATGGTGAGGTGCAGGTCGACGGGCAGGTCCGGCGCCAGCACACCGACGCTGCCGCTGGCATTGATCGTACCCGGGCCGGCATTCGCGGTGAATTGTGTGATGCGCGCGGTGTCGCCTTGCGCGTCGATGCGCGCCGCGATGTCGGTGATGTGCACGCCTTGCACGAAATCCTGGATTTCGCCGCGCGCCAGCACGATGCCGCCATTGACGCACGGCGCGGCAGTCGTGCCGGAAATGCTGGCGTCGAGCGACAGATTGCCCGCCGCACGCTGGCCTGTCGCACCCAGGATCGGGTCGAGCAGCTTGAGGTCGAGATTGCCGTTCGTGTGCAGGGCCAATTGGCCGCCCGGCTTGATCGGCGCCGTGCCGCTCACGGTGAGGTTCAGCTTCGCACCGGCCGCGACCCGGGTGTCGATGCGTGCGTTCGTTCCGTCGAGTGCCACGTTGGCAATCACGGAGGCCGCGGGGATGGCAGCGGCCGGACCGGTGCGCATGCGAAAGCCCGTTGCCTGCACACGCACACTTCCTTGGGGCGAAGCCGTGGTGCCGGTCAGGTGGGCGTCGGCGGTCAGTAATCCCTGGGCCGAAAACGTGGGCGCGAATGGCTTTGCAAGGTCGGGCGTCACGTTGCGCACGGCGGCGGTCAGCGCCAGCACGGGCGTGATCTTGCCGCCGACATCGATGGTCGCATTGCCCAAAGCGAGGCGCAGCTGATCGATTGCAACGCCGTTGCCGAACGCCACCCGCGCCGGCGCCCGGAGCCGCAGGGCCTCGCTTTTGTAATCGGCGGCGAGCGCCTGCAGGGTGACCTGTTTCGCGGCCGCATCCAGCAAGGCGCGCGCCGAGACGTTGGCGTCGGCACCTGCAACATTGTGCAGCGCGCTGGTCGCCTTGATGGCGAGCGCCGTCTGCGGGCCGTTCGCCGTGACATGGGCCGATCCGGTGATGCCCGATGCGTCGATACCGTCCGCGTTCAGCACCAATGCCACGGCGGGTTTGCCGGCCGGATCGGCGACCTGGCCGGTGAGCGACGCCGTGCCGACCGTATTGCCTTGAGCCTGGATGCCGCGTGCCTGAAGATCGATTTTTGCCTGCGGTTTGCCTGCGATGTCGATGGTGCTGGCGGCGAGCGTGAAGCTGCCCGCCAGCGGCATGTTGGCCAGTGCCGAGAGGTCGCCCAGCCGTGCCATGCGGGCCGAGACGCGGCCGATCGGGATCGTGGCACCCTTTGCCAGCACCAGGTCGGCGTCGGCATGCAGGCTCTTCCAGTCGACCTGGCGTAGCACGGTGTGCAGGCCGCCATCGTTCTGCCTGTCCGCGGCTGCGTTCAGCACCAGTTTGGCGCCGGCGAGCGTGCCTTGCGCCAGCACGGTTCCCGACGGGTTGGCAGGCAGCCCCTCCGACCGCAACGTGACCGCGATTGGCCCTTTCGGCACCTGGGCGGTTCCCACGTCACCCTTGATGTCGGCATCAACGGCGAGGCCCGATTGCGGCCCACGCACGCGCCCGGTCGCTTCCAGACGGCCCTGCACCTGGGGCGAGGCGGCGGCAAGGTCGGTCACCAGCACGTGCCAGGCGAGATCGAGCGCATTTTGCTTGTCGGTGCCGGTCACGTCGGCATGTATCGCGCGGCCATCCACCTTGGCGCGGGAAATCACGATATCCTGGCCGGTGAGCCGCGCGGTCACGCCGTAGCGCGTGTCGCCGAGCAGTGTGGGCACCGGTGCCTGGCCGCCGGTGAAACTGGCTGTGCCGTCCACCGTCAGGTCGCTGTCCAGGCCGTGCGTCGCCAGCGTTGCCACCGCTTCCGTGCGGCCGCGTATGTCGACATTGCCGATGGCGGCGAGGGGGGCAAGATTGGGCACCACGGTATGGATGCGTGCCGCAATGTCGCCGCCGGTCTGAGCCGTGCCGTCCGCGGTCACCAGCGTGTGTTTGAGGGTGAACCGCACCGGGCGGTCAGGCTTGTCCAGGTCGACATGCGCCGTGAGGTCGAGCGGCGAGGCGGCGAACAGGTCCGCCTTCGGCCCGGGGATGACCAGGCCGCTGAGCATTGTATGCACGTCGACGGCGCCACGATTGCCGCCGCCATCCGCGACCAGGCTGGCGAGTTTCGCGCCGCCGGCGTCAAGGCCGTCGATTTGCGCGTGGATGGTGGCGTCCGGAGTCCTGAACGGGCCGTCGACGTGCGCGTGCAGCTGGACGCTATGCCAGGATGCGTCCGGCCGCGGCTTCATGGCGGGGGCGCTGGCATCCAAATCCATGACAGTGGATTGGCCGGGAATGTCGACCGTGCCGTGTGCGGTCGCCTTGAGGTCGCCGGCCGATGCCGCGAGATCGGTGCGTTCGGCGGTGCGCGGGCCGTCGATGGAGGCTGTCATCGCGAGCGCGCCGAGGCCCGGCAGCTTGGCGAGTCCGCCGATCAGTCCGCCGGCAGGCTCGCTCGCGGTGAGCTTCGCCGCGATGGTCTTGGGATCGAGCGTCGCATCGAGGCGGTAGGTGCCGGGCGAGTCCAGGCGGTCGATGGCGAGCGTGGCGCGGGCGTCCTTGAGCGAGACGACATGCGCGTTGCCGGCGATCTTCACCGAGGCGGGGGTGCCTGCGATGGGTGCGCCGATGTCGAGACGGTCGACCTGCAGGTGATCGACCGTGACGGTGACCGGCAGGCTGAAGCCGCTGCCCTGAGATGGTGGCGTCGGTTTGGCGTCGGGCCCCGGATTTGAGAGGCGCGGCACCGCGATATGCCGGACGGTCAGGTTCTGCACCGAGGCGTGCTTGCCGATCAATGCGAGAGGCGACCAGTCGAGCGCCACGTCGTCGATGCTGAGCCAGGCGCCCTGGGTGTCGCGCAGTTCGGCATGGGCGAGGCGCAGCGCGTCGGGAAAGCGCCCGGAGAGGCCGCGTAGCACCACCTGGCCGGAGGTGAGGTTGACGGCCTCGCGCTCGATAAGCCTGCGGCCTGGGTCGATATTGGCGACAATCAGGATCAGCGCGACGAGCGCCACCGGGAGCAGCAGCGCGACGCAAGCGGTCCACAGCACCACGCGCCGCCACCGGTGCCTTCTTGCTGGTGCCGTCTGGGTGCTGCTCAAACCGACATTTTCCTGATTAACCTGTTGAAGACCATTTTGGCGCATCATGCTCCATGAATAGAGAACGCTTCATGAACGAAAACCCATCCATCAGAACGAAAACCCATCC
>CAZZVF010000199.1:0-6180 GCA_964657355.1 uncultured Buchnera sp. | reverse complement strand
AGCGGTGCCTGAAACCGACTGTGCCATGCTTGGTGACTCCTGAAAGGATTGCCGGTCCGGCCAACGGCCGCACATCATGCAACTCGTGGGGGTGCTACAGGTGTTGTGGCACTGAAGCCCGGACCTGGGAGGGGTTCATGATCGAGTTGATAATTGTTTATTGCCTGACGACGGATGCCAAGGCGTGCGTGGAGAAACGCGTTCCGATGGAGGATTTCGGCAATCCGGCGGCGTGCGTGATGGGGGCGCAGCAGCGCGCCCAGGAGTATCTTGTCGAGCATCCGAAGTATAAGCTTACAAGCTGGCGCTGCGAAGTCGATCTGCCTAAACAAGCGCCGGCGTGAGATTGGCACGTGTCGCGCCGTGCACAATGAACCGGCGGACTGCGTGGTGCAGTGCAACACAACGATGGCCTGGACGAAGGTCGCACTTGTCATGCAGTATGGTCCTGGCACGGGATGCATGGGCGTGACACCGCATGGTCATTGCTGCGCCACTGCAGGATCGATCTCCATCTAATCTTGTGCGGCGCAGCATAAATTGCGGTCATGGCTGTCCCTGGCAATGTCTTGAAGGTTCAAATATATCGCCCGTGGGCACCTTGACCTTTTCTACATGACCTAGATGTTAGTCTAGGCCGCCCAACTGGCTACGAAATGACCCGGAAAGCCGGGCAATGAGGAGGGTCTTCATGAAGTACACGATGAAGCGAATGCTGGCGCTTTCTGCCTGCTTCGTCGCCGGCACGGCGATGTTTGCCGGCACGACCGCCAATGCGAACGAAGAGCTGCAGAAGCTGCAGAAGGATCCCAACGGATGGGCCATTCCGGGCGGTAACTACAGCTCGCAGCGCTACAGCACACTGGCGCAGATCACCACGGCCAATGCAAAGAACCTTCACCCGGTCTGGACTTTCTCGACCGGCGTGCTGCGCGGCCATGAAGGTGGCCCGCTGGTCATCGGCGACATGATGTATCTGTCGACGCCTTATCCGAACACGGTGTTCGCGCTCGACCTGAACCAGAACGGCAAGATCGCCTGGAAATACGAGCCGAAGCAGGACAACAACGTCATTCCCGTCATGTGCTGCGACACGGTCAACCGTGGCGTTGCCTATGGCAACGGCATGATCTTCCTGCACCAGGCTGACACCACGCTCGTGGCGCTCGACGCCAAGAGCGGCAAGGTGGTTTGGTCGGTGAAGGACGGCGATCCGTCGAAGGGCGAGACCGGCACATCGGCTCCGCTCGTCGTCAAGGACAAGGTCCTGGTCGGCATCTCGGGTGGCGAGTTCGGCATCCGCGGCCGCATGACCGCCTACAACATCAAGGACGGCTCGCTGGCATGGAAGGGTTTCTCTTCCGGTCCCGACACCGACATGCTGATCGATCCGGCCAAGACCACCAACATGGGCCAGGTTGTCGGCAAGGATTCGTCCCTGAAGACGTGGCAGGGCGAGCAGTGGAAGAATGGCGGCGGCGCCACCTGGGGCTGGCTGTCCTACGACCCTGCGCTCAACCTGATCTACTACGGTTCGGGCAATCCGGGCACGTGGAACCCGACGCAGCGTCCTGGCGACAACAAGTGGTCCATGACGGTGTTCGCGCGTGATCCGGATACCGGTGTGGCCAAGTGGGTCTACCAGATGACCCCGCACGACCAGTGGGACTATGACGGTATCAACGAGATGATTCTCGCGGACACCCCGGTCCACGGCAAGATGACGAAGGCGCTGGTCCACTTCGACCGCAACGGCTTCGCCTATGTGCTCGATCGCGACAGCGGCAAGCTGCTCGAGGCAGAGAAATACGACCCGGCCGTCAACTGGGCGACCAAGGTGGACATTTCTTCCGGCCGTCCGGAAGTGGTGAAGGCCTTCGCTCCTGGCGATCAGGGCGCCGACCACAACACCAAGCAGGTCTGCCCCGCCGCTCTCGGGTCCAAGGACGAGCAGCCGGCCTCCTACTCGCCGGTCAACCACATGTTCTACGTGCCGACCAACCACGTCTGCATGGACTACGAGCCCTTCAAGGTGAGCTACACCGCCGGCCAGCCCTTCGTGGGCGCCACGCTGTCGATGTATCCGCCCAAGGGCGAGAACAACCTCGGCAACTTCATCGCCTATGACGTCAACGAAGGTAAGATCAAATGGTCGAACCCCGAGACGTTCTCGGTGTGGTCGGGTGCGGTCTCGACCGGCGGCGGCATTGTTGCCTATGGCACGCTCGACGGACAGCTGAAGGTTGCTGACCAGAGGACCGGCAAGGTCCTCTACAGCTTCAAGACGCCGTCCGGCATCATCGGCAACGTCAACACCTACACGCATCACGGCAAGCAGTACCTCGCGGTGCTGTCGGGCGTGGGCGGCTGGGCCGGCATCGGCATGGCGGCTGGTCTTTCCGAGGACAACGCGGGTCTCGGTGCGGTTGGTGCCTACAAGTCGCTGTCGAACTACACGCAGCTTGGCGGCGTGCTGACGATCTTCGGCCTGAACAACTAAGCCTGGCCTAAAGCTACCCCGCACGTCGCCCAGGGCGCGTGCGGGGTAGTTGCTTTTTCGCGGCGGAAACCATGTGAGTGCCGCCACGAGGCCGGCAATACCTACGCCGCTCCGATGAACCCGAACCGTCTTTGCAACCATGGAGGTGCAAGGAGGCGGGTCCGAGAATCGCCGAATTGGAGACTTGGATGACGTCCAGATCGATACTCACCACCCTCTGCGCCATCGGTGCATTTGCAGCTTCCTCGTTCGCTGTCCTGCCGCATGGCGCTAGGGCTGCCGATGACGCTGGCAAGAAGCCCTACGTCGTGAAGGCTGGCAAAAAGGTGGATATGACCACCTACAAGGGCTATCTCTATTATGGCGACGAGTGCATGCGCTGCCACGGGCCGGACGGCATGGGCAGTTCTTATGCGCCCAACCTCACGGACAGCCTGAAGGTGCTTTCGGAAGACCAGTTCCAGAACACCGTGATCAACGGCCGCAAGAATGTGAACCAGTCGAACGATAAGGTGATGCCGGCCTTCGGCACCAATTCGGACGTGGTTGAAAATCTGCCGAACATCTACGCCTATCTCAAGGCGCGGTCCGACGGCGCGCTGGAGCGTGGCCATCCCGAGCATATCGACCAGTAATGCGTAAACTCGCAACAGTAGCCGCTGCGGCAACGCTTCTTGCCGCAGGGGTTGCCTGCGCGCAGTCCAACGCGGAACTCGTGTCGAAGACCGAGCTTCGGGTCTGTGCCGATCCGCACAACCTGCCCTTCTCGAACGACAAGGGGGAGGGTTTCGAGAACAAGGTCGCGCAGATCATTGGCCGTGATTTGAAGTTGCCGGTCGCCTACACGTTCTTTCCAGATTCGCAGGGTTTTGTCCGGGCCACGATCCTGAAGGACCGCTGCGACGTGGTCATGAGTACGGTCGCCGGAAACGGTGATCTGTCCACCACGGTGCCGTATTATCACACCGGATACATGCTGGTGACGCGCGACGCGGACGGCCTGAAGTCGGCAGCGGTCGGCGCCCCCGAACTCGCCGGCAAGCGGTTCGGCCTGATTGCCGGCACGCCGCCGACCAACTTGCTGCTCGACCATAATTTGATGGAGCAGACTTCGATCTATCAACTCATGGTCGATACCCGCGTGGATCAGCCCTCGCACACGATGCTTGAAGATCTCGCCGGCAAGAAGATCGATGTCGCCCTGCTCTGGGGGCCGTTCGTCGGCTACTACGGCAAGCAGGAGCACCTGCCATTCAAGGCTGTGTTCCTTGATGGCCAGGGCAGCAAGGTTCATCTCGATTATCACATCTCGATGGGTGTCCGGCAGAGCGACGACGAATTCCGCCGCAAGCTGAACCAGGCCATCGGGCGCAACCAGGCCGCGATCGACAAGGTGCTGCAGGATTACGCCATTCCGCAGATGGACGAGCAGGGTCATGCCGCAGCGCCGGTTGCCGACAAGCCGGGCTGACGCTGTGCTGCGCAGGTTCGCGTATCTCGCGGCAGCGTTGTCCATCGCCGCCGCTGCACCTTCGCCGGCGGTTCTTCAGCCGGTGGTGCCGGAACCCGATGGCTACAGGCTCGACCATTACCGCGAGCCGGTGCCTGCCAACATTCATGGCGGCAAAGTCGTGCACGTGAAGGCTCTGGCCGACCTCATCGCCGGCGCCCACCCGGTGCTGGTGGACGTGCTTCCCGCGCCGATCAAGCCGCCGGGTGAGAGCCCGGACAGGCCTTGGCTGCCGGTGCCGCACAAGGACATTCCGGGCAGTCTGTGGCTTCCCGATGTCGGCCGCGGCGCGCTCAGCCCAATCCTCGACAGCTGGTTCCGCGAGCGGCTTGCGGTCGCCACCTCGGGCAATCGCGGCGTGCCAGTGGTGTTCTACTGCTTGTCGCAGTGCTGGATGAGCTGGAACGCCACCAAGCGGGCGATTTCCTACGGCTATACGAACGCCATGTGGTTCCCCGACGGCGCCGATGGCTGGGAGAAGGCCGGCGGTCCGGTGGAAACGGCCCAACCCGAGTCGCACGGCCCGCTGTAGGGGCGCTTCGATTCGCTCTCGGCCACCCGGCAATGCTTCCTTCCGGTGTTGCGAGCGACTATCACAGCGCAATGGACAAGGTGCCTGGCATAAGGCGGGCGATCACGACTTCACGCGACCCTGGCCGAGCGGCGCACGACCTCGCGGCCGTTCTGCTTCAGGAAGATTGTTGCCTGGTGCTGCTGTTCGTCTCACCGAAATACGACATGGCGACGCTCGCCCTCGCCTTGCCGGGTGCGTTCGGCGCGGTGAAGGTGGCAGGCTGCACCACGTCCGGCGAGATCGGCCCCGGCGGCTATGCCGAGCACTCGATCGTCGGCATCTCCTTCGCGCAGCCCGATTTCGCGGCGTCGCTCGGCCTGGTGCGCAACCTGCGGCACATGGATGCAGCCGAAATGCAGGCCACCGTGCGGCAGACCCGGCTGGCGATCTACGATGCAGCGCCCTGGGCCCGGCATGAAAACCTGTTCGCCGTCACGCTGATCGATGGCATGTGCGGCTGCGAGGAGCTCGTGGTCAGCGCCATGTGCGGGGCACTCGCCGGCATTCCCCTGCGCGGCGGATCGGCCGGCGACGGGCTGCAGTTCCAGAAGACGTTCATCTACCACGAGGGTGCATTCCGCAGCGATTGCGCGCTGGTCGCGGTGATTGCCACGCGGCGCCAGTTCCGCGCGTTCAAGACCGAACATTTTCTGCCCGGCACGGAGAAGAACGTGGTGACGGGTGCCGATCCGCAACGCCGCGTGGTGACGGAAATCAACGCCGAGCCGGCCGCCGAGGAATATGCGCGCATCACCGGGCTGGCGATCGACCAGCTGACGCCGATGGCGTTCGCCACCCACCCGATGGTGGTGCGCGTTGCCGAGCAGAGTTTCGTGCGCTCCGTGCAGCGGGTGAACGAGGATCTCAGCCTGACCTTTCTGTGCGCCATCGACGAAGGCGTGGTGCTGACCGTGGCGCAGGGCGGCGATCTGGTACGCAATCTGGACGAGACGTTCGCCGGCATCGCGCGCGACATCGGCGAGCCCGAGCTGGTCATCGCCTTCGACTGCATCCTGCGGGGACTGGAACTCGACTACCGCAAGACCCGCGCCGAAGCAGGCTCGCTGATGGATCGCAACCATGCAGCAGGCTTCTGCACCTACGGCGAACAATACGACGAGATGCACGTCAATCAAACGTTGTCCGGCATTGCGATAGGGTTCGCAAATGCCTGAAAGCGCGATCCAGGCGCTGGCCCAGTCGTCGCCGGCGGATGACGAGCTGGCACGGCTGCGTCGCGAGAACCAGAAGCTGCGCCGCATCAACGGGGCGCTCATCGCGCATGCCGAGCGCGGCACCGATCCGAACGGCAGCGGCTTCGCGTTGTTCCAGACTGCGGCAGCTTTGGGCAACCAGGTGCAGGAGCGCACGGCGGCGCTGTCGGCGGCGCTCGGCGAATTGGAGGGTGTCAACCTCGCGCTGACGCGTGCGAAGGAAGAGCAGGAGCAGGCCAAGCAGCGGCTGGCATCCGCCATCGAGGCGATCAACCAGGGCATTGTGCTGTGCGACGCGGATGATCGCGTCGTGGTCACGAACCGCCGCTACCGCGAAGTGTGGGGCGGGCTTGTCCCGGAGCCTGGAACGGCGTTCGGCGAC
>CAZZVF010000198.1:0-6209 GCA_964657355.1 uncultured Buchnera sp. | reverse complement strand
TTCCCGCTACCGTCATTTGGCAGCACGACCTCCGGCCAGCGCCCCAGCCGGATACTTCGAGACTGTGGGACGGCGACTCAGAGGCACCGCTTGGGGGAACACCCCGGAGAGGACCTGGTCTCATCAACATCGGCGGAGCGCCCTCGATGACCGCCATCGCGCAGTCTTGAACAGCCCCATCAGAAGCGTTGCGTGATCCCGGCGAGCAGGGTGCGGCGCAGGCCGAATTGGGGCGCACCGACGCCGATGCCTGAACCGTCCCGGATCTCGTAGCGGCGGTCGAGCAGGTTGATGACGTCGAAACGGAGTTCCACGCCGCGCAGGAACAGCTTGTTGTAGGTCTGTGTCGCCGACAGGTTGATCGCGTAATAGCCCGGCAGTGCCCGCCCGTTCGGAACGTCGCCATGGGCGCGCAGCCCGCTGCCGGTGACGAGATCGACCGACAGGCGCGCCGGCCGGCTTGTGCCGGCGAAGGCCGAATAGGAAATGCCGCCGGAGCCCGCGAACCTCTCGTCGTGATCGAGGTGGATGTAATGGTTGCTGATATAGGCGAGGTCTTCCGGCGAGAAGGTGAACTGCGCCGAGTTGATGTCCTTTCCGATGGCGCGGCTGATCGCGAGATTGCCGTACAGCGACCATGGCCCCTGATCGTAGCTGGTTGAAAACTCGACGCCGCCCACCTGGCCTTTGGCGTAGTTGAATGCGGTGAGGATGATCGGCGCGCCGAACTGTCCCTCGTCGATCAGGTTGCGCGCCGATTTGAAGTAGCCATCGACCGAGGCGTGCAGGCCCGGCAGGAACACGTGGTCCATGCCCGCATCGAAATAGTTGTCGTGCTCCGCCTGCACGGGATCGTCGCGGCAAATCGGTGTGCTGCCGACCGGGCACGCACTTTGTCCCGTCGTGTTGTTGAACCGGCCCACCAGACTTGTCGGGATCGATTCGAACGGCGGCGGCGTGAAATAACGCGAATACCCCGCATGCAGGCTCGTTGCGGCATCGGGCTGCCACACCAGGTTGAACCTGGGCGAAAGCTGGTTCTCCTTGGTGAACTCGTCGACGACGTCGAACCGGGCGCCGTAATTCAGCGTGAGCTTCGGCAGCAGCTTCCACTCATCCTGCAGATAGAGACCGTAGACGCCGCCGGTCTTGCCCGATCCGTCCTCGAAAATCGTCGGGAACGGTGAGGTTTGTGCGCCCTCGTCGTTGAGCGCGAACACGCCTGTCGTGGTCGCGGACACCAGGCGTTCGGCGGTGATCTGGAAGCCCGCGCGCAGGGTGTGCGTGGCGTTCACGTCCCAGCTCGCATCGGTCTGCACGCCGCTCGACCACACCGATTTCGCTGCCGTCTGCGCGAGACCCGTGAACAGGATGTCGCCCACCCGATCCGGCGTAAAATACAGGCTGCTGTAGCGCGAGAAGAGCGAGGACTGCACGTTGAAGTCGTCGATATGCTCCTGCAGCGACAGGATGGCGAAATCGGTAATCTCACGCTGATGTTCGGTGAGGCTGGCGCTATCGATCTGCGTCACCCCGTTGTCGTTCAAACCCAAACCGGGCACCTGCCCCGGGTTGTTCGGGATCTGGAAGTCGGCGTTCGCGATGCCTGCCAACAGGCTCACCCGGGTTTCGTCATCCGGCGTATAGGACAGATGAAACAGGCCGTGATACTGGTTACTGAGGTCATGCACGGCGTTGAAACTGCTCGTCGGATTTTCGATGCCGACCCGCGTGTGGAGAAAATCGCCGGTGACGAAGTAATCCCAGTCGCCATATTGTCCGCCGTCGGAAAAACTCGGCTGGAAATAGTCGCGTGAGCCGCCATAGACCGAAATCTCGCCGCCCGGATCGGTGATGCCCGTCTTAGTGGTGATATCGACCACCGCGGCCTGCAGCACGCCGTACTGCGCGGGCAGCGAGCCGGTGATGAAGCCGACCGAATGGGCAAATCGCGATTCGAGCGCCTGGCCGAACACCGCGACACCTTCCGGCAGCTCGACGCCGTCGAGCCGGTATTGCACATCGTTATGATCGCCGCGCACGTGCAACTGGCCGTAGCTGTCTTCGGCGACGCCCGGCGCATGCAGCAGCACCTGGCTCAGCGGGGCGTTCGCACCTTGCGAAATCTGCTGCAACGCCACCGGCGAGAACTCGTATTTCGTCGCACCCAGCCCCGGCTGGAGGCGGCTGCGCGCGTCGCTCAGCCGGCGTGCGCGCACCACGATCTGTTCGGCCGCATCGTTCTTTACCTGTGCTGCATCCGAGGTGCCATCCGGCGCAAGCCGGACCGCAGGGGCCGGAAGCGGCTGCGCGTGGAGCGTGCCGCCAGCGCCCGCCGCAAGTGTTGCCAGCGTCGTGCACGTCACCCCCAGGCGGATCTTCGACACGGCAAACCCTCGCGATACAGAGTGTAACGTTATCTTATAACGTTTCTCGCCTCCATAACCGCGCCCGCCGCCGCGGTCAAACGGCGGATACGGAGTACGGCTGCAACCCGCGCCTCGTTACGGAAGGAGATTCTCTTTCGGCGGTTCTGGCCGGGCGGCGGCGTGTTCCACGCGGGTCGGCGCGCTGGCGAAACGCCGGGGCAATGCCGCCAGCAGATACGCCGTCGCACTCAGCGCGCTGATGCAGAAGCTGGCCGGCCAGTCGGTCCAGTAGCACAACGCTACACCGAGCCAGGCCTCGGTCAGTGCCAGCGCCAGCGACACGGCAAGCCCGGCCACCACTCCGTTGGTGAGCCGTTGCGCCGCGGCGGCCGGCCCCACCATCAGCACGAACACGAGCAGCACACCAACGATCTGCACGCACTCGGCGGTCGCCAGGGCCACGATGACCAGGAACAGCACGTCCTGCCGGCGCAGCGAAACGCCGCGTGCCTCGGCGAGCTCGGGCTGCAGGCTGGCGAACAGCAGCGGGCGGGCGATCACCGCCAGCGCCGTCAGGCTGGGGACCGCCAGGGCGAGCAGCGCCCAGACCGTGCGCCCATCGACCGCCAGCACGTTGCCGAACAGCAGCGCCGTCGCCTGGGTGGCGAACGCGGTGTAGAAATGCAGGAACAGCAAGCCGATGCCGAGCGACAGCGACAGCACCATGCCGATCGCCACGTCGCGCTCGGCGAGCGCTCCGCCCAGCAGCCCCATGCCGGCGCCGGCGACCACCGTCACGCCGACCAGCCCCCATAAGGGTGCGACCCCCAGCAACACGGCGCCGGTGGCCCCGGTGAAGCCGACATGGGCCAAAGCGTGGCCGGCGAAAGTCTGGCCGCGCAGCACGAGGAAATAGCCGGTGACGCCGGAAAGTGCCGCCACGATGGTCGCCGCCGCGAAGGCGTGGCGCATGAAGTCGTATTCAAACATCGGCGTGCCGACGAGGAGAATGCTCGGACTGTGCGTGCCCGCACTGGCTGTGATCCGCGCGCTCCGCATCGTGCACGCCGGACATCACGAAGATGCGGCCGTCGATGCGGACCACATCGATCGCGGAGCCGTACAGACGCGACAACACGGGCCCGGTGATCACCTCCTCCACCGTGCCGATCGCCGCATGGCCGCCGCCGAGATAGAGCACGCGATCCAGGTGCCCCAGCAGCGGATTGAGTTCATGCGCGCTGAACAGCACGGCAATCCCGAGCGCGCGCTGCACGTCACGCACGAGCTCCACCACGCCGCGCTGGTGGTGCGGGTCCAGGCTCATCAGCGGCTCGTCGAGCAGCAGCAGGCGCGGCCTGCCGATCAGCGCCTGGGCGAGCAACAGGCGTTGCCGTTGGCCGCCGGAGAGCTCGGCCAGCGGCATTTCGGCCAACGTCCGGGCGCCCACCATGTCGAGCGCCCAGTCGACCTCGCGCCTTCCCTCCCGGTCGAGCACCGGCAAACCCCAGCGATGCCCGCGCACCACGCCGGCGACGAAATCCCAGCCGCGCAGCCGGATGGCGGCCACCGTGGCGCGCGACTGCGGCATGTAGCCGATCTCCGGGTTGCCGCGCACCGGCCGGGCGCCGAGAACCAGCAGGTCGCCCGCCACCACGGGGATCAGGCCCAGCATGGCCCGCATCAGCGTGGTTTTGCCGGCACCGTTCGGGCCGAGCATGCCGACGAAATGGCCCGGCTCCAAGGCGAAGCTCACGTCGCGCAGAACATTGCGTCCACCCCGCGCCAGGGTTACGCGATCCAGGTGGGCGGCGATCATGCCCCGGCTTCTCACTTGAGGTTCGCTATAACATAGCGTCGATGCCGGCACGTGGCGAGATGTGGCATGCGCAGGCCGGATACCCATATGGTGCGCCACGGAGGACGACATGCCAGGAAGCATCCGGTGCCAAGGAGCGCCATGATCGCGCCGACGCGGACGATCGACAGGCAGCTCGAGGCCGCGACCCAGGCGTGCAGCCAGTCGAATGCCCAGCTGACCGAACTGCGCCGCACCGTGCTCAGGCTCGTGCTACAGGCCGAACGCCCGATCACGGCCTACCAGCTGCTCGATCGCCTGAAGGAAATCCGCCGGGGCGCGGTGCCACCGACGATCTATCGCGCGCTCGATTTCCTGCTCGACAACAAGCTGATCCACAAGGTCGAGAGCCTGAATGCCTTCATGCCTTGCGGCGCCGGTCATCATGACCATTCGGTGCAGTTCCTCATCTGCACCGAATGCGGCCAGGTCGCCGAACTCGAGGACCGCTCCGTGTCGACGGCACTCGATCAGGCATCGCGCGCCGAGGGATTCCAGCCGTCCAGCACGATCATCGAGGTCGCGGGCCTGTGTGCCGCCTGTGCCGCCGCCGCCGATCCCGAAGCGGCCGGGGCAAAGCGGCAAATCCAGGCCCGGTCGTAATCCTTCCTCCAGCGCTCGCTAGAGCATCATCCGACCAGATGGGGTCACCTGCCGGATAAAGATGCTCGCCAAAACAAAGGGACAGAGCATTTTCCGGCAGGCGCACTGATCCAATAAGGTCGGAAAATGCTCTAGCCATGCTCCCCATCATCGCCAGGCTCCTGGCCATCGCAAGTGTGCGCTAATCGCGCATTCCTGACGTGATGGATAAGCGCGAGGTTATAACATCGAGTTAACGCCTCCGGGGCCGGGACGAGACGAGACATGATGAAGCGTTCCCGATTGACCGCATGGCTTGTGCTTTCCGCTGCGTCATTGCTGTGCTGCGGCGCCAAGGCGGCCGGCCCGGTCCGCGTCGTGGCCGCCGAGAACTTCTACGGCGACATCGCCCGCCAGATCGGTGGCCCCAACGTCGCCGTCACCAGCATCCTCGCCAATCCCGACCAGGATCCGCATCTGTTCGAAGTGAGCCCGTCGGTGGCACGCAGCGTCTCGGCTGCGCAGATCGTCATCGAGAACGGGCTCGATTACGACCCGTGGATGGATCGCCTCATCAAGGCCGCTGGCGTGCCCGACAGCCATGTCCTGGTCGCGGCAGCGCTCGCCGGCCACCACGCGGGCGACAACCCGCATGTCGCATACGACCCGGCCACCATGCCGGCACTCGCACGCGCCCTCTCGGCCGCCCTCACTGCGGCCGATCCCGCCCACGCGCAGGACTATGCGCGGCGCCTGGTCAGCTTCGAGGCGGGCATGGCTCCCCTGCAAGCCAGGATCGCGCTCCTGCGCACCAAGCTGCACGGCGCCCAGGTGACGGCAACCGAACCGGTTTTCGGATACATGATCGCGGCCCTTGGCATGGTGTCCACCAACCAGGCCTTCCAGCGTGCCGTGATGAACGAGACGGAGGCGAGCGCCTCCGAGGTCGCGGCGTTCGAGCGCGATTTGCGATCGCATCGCGTCAGGCTGCTGATCGTCAATCGCCAGGCCACCAACGCGGTGGCGGATGGCATGAGGAGCATCGCCCTGGCAGCCGGCGTGCCCGTTCTGGACGCCTCGGAGACCGAACCTGCCGGTTTCTCCTACCAGGCCTGGATGCTCGGCGAACTCGGTGCGGTGGAGCAGGCCCTGGCTGGCAAGCGGCCGTAACGTCGGCGATTGAAGTCCGCCGCGTCGCCGACGCCAGCTTCGCGGCGCGCGGATGCCGCCGCAGTTCCGCAAACCGTTTGCGTCAATCGGGATCGCGGCTGGTCAGCGCAGCGCGTGCGACTATGGAGGAAATTGTCCAAAGCGTTTTCCGACCTTATTGGATCAGGATGCCTGCCGGAAAATGCTCTAGCAGGCTGCTGAAAAAGTCCCTCGGCACAGCGACGATGGAA
>CAZZVF010000197.1:0-6278 GCA_964657355.1 uncultured Buchnera sp. | reverse complement strand
CTCCGACGGACAACGGCAACGGCACCGAGTCGGTCGACAATCCTTACGGCCTGTCTGCGCTCTGGAAGGCCGGCGACATCGTCAGCCGCACGACCCTGGTCATCCTGGCCATCATGTCGCTCGGCACGTGGTACATCATGATCACCAAGTTCTGGGAGCAGTCGCGCCTGTTCCGCGCCGGCAAGATCGCCGCGCGCGATTTCTGGAAGACGGCGTCGGTGAAGGAAGGCGTGCAGCGCCTGAAGCCCGCCAGCCCATACCGCTACATTGCGGAGAACGGCCTGTCCGCCACCGAACACCATGACGGCGCGCTGACCGACAGCATCGACCTGCACACCTGGGTGACGATGTCGATCCAGCGCGCTCAGGACACCATCAAGACGCGTCTGCAGGGCGGCCTGCCGTTCCTCGCCACGGTCGGTTCGACGGCACCGTTCGTCGGCCTGTTCGGCACGGTGTGGGGTATCTACCACGCGCTGACCGCCATCGGCATCGCCGGCCAGGCGAGCATCGACAAGGTGGCCGGCCCGGTCGGCGAGGCGCTGATCATGACGGCGATCGGTCTGGCCACCGCAGTGCCTGCGGTGCTCGGCTACAACTTCCTGATTTCGCGCAATAAGGCGGCGAACGAGGCGGTGCGGAACTTCTCGTCCGACCTGCACAGCATCCTGCTCAGCGGCAGCCGGGTGAACGTGGCTCCGGGTGCGGTTTCCGCAGCACCGGCCGTCGCACGGGTCGCCTAACTCCATGGCAATGAACGTCGGCCCTTCCGAGGGTGAAGACGAGGTGGTGTCGGCGATCAACACCACACCCCTCGTCGACGTCATGCTGGTGCTGCTGATCATCTTCCTGATCACGATCCCCGTGGTGACGCACACCATTCCGGTGCAGTTGCCCAAGGATCGCAACCAGCCGACACAGACGAAACCGGAGAACGTGATCATCGCCGTCAACAAGGAGGGCGACATGTTCTGGAACGAGAAGCAGCTGCCGGACACCAACGCGCTGTTCGAACGGCTGAAGACGATCGCGACCAAGGTGCCGCAGCCGGAGGTGCATATCCGCGCCGACGAGAACGTCCGCTACGAGTTCGTCGGAAAGGTCGTCGTCGCGCTGCAGCGTGCCAGCATCTTCAAGATCGCGTTCATCACCGAGCCGCCGCCGGGACAGCACTGATCTGATTTCCAGCCGGCAAACCTAAGGATACGCGCACATGGCAATGTCCATGCCGACTGGCGGCGACGGCGAAGAGATGGACGTCGTCGTCGAAATGAACACCACGCCGCTCATCGACGTGATGCTCGTTCTGCTGATCATGCTGATCATCACGATACCTTTGCAGACCCATGCGGTGAAGCTCGACCTTCCCGCCGGCAATCCGCCGCCGCCGCCGGTGCCGCCGACCGTCGTCACCATCGACGTCGATTTCGACGGCACCATCCTGTGGGACGGCACCGCGCTGCCGGATGAGGCCTCGCTCGTCGATCATCTGGTGACTGCGGCCAAGCAGCCGGACCAGCCCGAAGTGCATCTGCGCCCGAACAAGCTCGCCACGTATAAATACGTCGCGCACGTGATGGCGGACGCCCAGCGCCTCGGCATCCAGAAGCTGGGGCTGGTCGGCAACGAGCAGTTCATCGGTCAATAGACTTAGCTCAAGAAGAGATCCGACGATGACAAGAAGCGTATGGCTTGCGGTCGCCGCAGCCGGGTTCCTGGCTGCCTCGATCCCAGTGGTCCACGCGCAGGCCTTGCGCCCGGAAATCGGCAAGCCGCTGGCGAAAGCCGAGGCTTTGCTGAGGGCGCGGCGTTTTCCCGAGGCCATGGCGCAGGTGCGCGCGGCCGATGCGGTGCGCAACAAGACAGCCGAAGAAGCCTTCGTCATCGAGCAGACACGCGGCGCGGTCGCGCAGACATCGGGCGACACCGCGACAGCCGCGAAGGTTTATCAGGACCTGCTCGCATCCGGCCGCGTGCCACCCGCCGAGCAGGTGAAGCTGCTGATGGCGGAAGCGAGCATGTCGTACGCGACGAAGAACTACCCTGCCGCGATCGACTGGATAAACAAATACTTCAAGGCCGGCGGCAACGATCCGTCGATGCACGTGCTGCTGATCCAGGCCTATTATCAGCAGAAGGATTACGCCAACGCGTCCAAATTGCAGGCGGCGCAGATTGCGACGGAGATGAAGGCCGGGCAGAAGCCGGCTGAACAGCAGTTGCAGTTGCTCGCCGCCTCGCAGGAGGCCACCGGCGACAAGGCCGGTTTCCAGACGACGATGATGCAGCTGGTGTATTTCTATCCGAATACGAAGGATACCGCTGGCTACTGGCAGAACCTGATCCACAACGTGCAGACGAAAGCCGGCTTCAACGATCGCCTGAATCTCGATATCGACCGTTTCGAAATGGCGCTCGGCACGCTGAAACAGTCGACGGACATAATGGAAATGACGGAACTCGCGCTGCAGGTTCCGCTGCCAGGCGAGGCCAAGGCGATCGTCGACAAGGGCTACGCGGACAACATCCTGGGCCAGGGTGCGGAAGCATCGCGCCATCAGCGTTTGCGTGACTTGGTCAACAAGACCTACGCCGACCAGCAGAAGAAGCTCGGCACGCAGGATGCCGAGGCGGCGACGGATCACGACGGCAACCGTCTGCTCTCGCTCGGCGAAATCTATGTCAGCTACGGGAATTTCACCAAGGGCATCCCGATGATGGAAGCGGCCATCAAGAAGGATGCGCTGCGCCATCCCGACGATGCGAAGCTGCACCTTGGCCTGGCCTATCTGAAAGCCGGACAAAAGCCCAAAGCGCTGCAGGTGCTTCGTACCGTCGGCGGCAAGGATGGCGCTGCGGATATCGCGCGGCTGTGGACGCTCTATATCGGCCGTGTTTGAAAACACGTCTGGTTATATTGGCCGTGTCTGAAGACACGCTTGGTCATAGCGGCCTTGTCTGAAGACACGCTTGGTCATATCGGCCGTATCTGAAGACACAAGAGGCTAAATGCGCCGGGTGAAAGAGCCAGGTCACGGAGTTCCGTAGCCTGGCTTTTTCTATTCGGTCGCATGATGCCCACTTTCAGGCATCCCGCTGCAGACTCTGAACGCCAGCGCAACTGTGTGGCGCTGTGATCACAACAGGCGCCGCGTTTGTGACCAGGCGCGTCTTCTGATTGCCCCGATTAACATTCCTGTCACACAGTATTGCATCACAGCAGGCCGCACGCCGCGGCGAGCTGTATCTTTTGTCCACCCAGCGGCCTCGTACGGCCGGGTGGGCGTCACGATGGGATAGGGATTACTCTGGATGACGAAGCACTCTTTCCGACAAGGACTGATGCTTTTCACAGCGTGCGGCCTGGTGGCAGCGCTGGCACCGGCGGCGTTTGCGGACGGCAATCCCGCATCGCAGGTCAATCTGGGCGTACAGCTGGCGCAGGGCACGCCGCAACCGAACCCGTCCAGCATCAACGGCACGCCGCCCCCCGGGCGCGGCAGCACCGTTGGAAACGAGATCACGCCGAACGTCAGCGGCAATGCGCCCGAGTCGATCGTGGTGCGTGCGCAGCGCCGGTTGCTGAAGGAAAAGAACTCGCCGTCCGCCGTGACCGAACTAGGCACGAAACAGATCGATGCAGTGGGCATCGGCGGAAGTCCCGCGACGCTGCTGCGCCAGGCGCCGTCCATTTACGTGTATCAGCAGGGCCTCGGCGACAACGCGCCCGAACTGACGG
Source organism: uncultured Buchnera sp. (assembly GCA_964657355.1). Lineage (GTDB taxonomy): Bacteria > Pseudomonadota > Alphaproteobacteria > Acetobacterales > Acetobacteraceae > BOG-908. The sequence goes on along the minus strand of CAZZVF010000197.1, from coordinate 2,539 downwards.
TGCGCGGTCTGCGCGGCCTCGAGATCGCAACCACGCTCGACGGCGTGCCGACGCAGGACCTGCTGGCACCCGGCAGTTTCTATCTCTCGAACAACCTCGGCGGCGTGTTCACGCTCGGCCAGATCAGCGGCGTGTCGATCTATCCAGGCGTGGCTTATCCGGACAAGAACACGTTCGGCACCATCGGCGGCACCATCGCGTATAACAGCAAGCGGCCCGGCAACGACTATTACCTCGACCTCACCGGCAGCGTCGGCTCGTTCGGTACTTATTCGGAAGGGTTCGAGCTGAATTCGGGCCGCATCGACAGCCCGCTCGGCACCGGCGACAACGCGGTGAAGGTGCTGCTGAACTATAAGAACCTGCAGACGCAGGGCTTCATCGACGGCACGCCGAACCGCGAAAACGAGATGGAGTTCGCGCTCGACAAGCCGTACGACGACGGCCTGTCCGACTTCCAGACCACGGTTATCTACAACACCGCGAGCGGCCTGATCGAGAACGAGCCGGTGCCGATCCCGTATCTGCAGAAGAACGGCCTGTTCAGCAACTATCCGACCAATCTGGATTTCGCCAAGCAGGACAACGACAATCTCACGGTCATCTTCAAGGATGACACCTACGTCAACGACAACCTCAATGTCGGCCTCTCGGCGTTCTACATCGCCAACAACCAGCAACTGCAAACCTACAGCGACATCAACAACCTTCAGCCCGGTGGCGTGAGCGGTCCACTGTCCGTCGGTGCTTCATCGCCCTTCATCAACAACCAGGGTGGCTTCGGTTACGGCGGTTATTACGGTCCGCCCGGCGGGGGTGATCCGATCGGCATCTATGGTACAGGTTATGGCGGGTATTATTACGGTGCGCAGCACACCTATAACCCGTTCGCGCTATACCCGATCGGCAGCAAGGAATGTCCCACCGCTTATGCCGCGGAATACACCAAGGCGTTTGGTGATCCGCATTTCGCACCGTGCGGCTTGAACGACGAAACGAGCGGCCAGCATAGCGATACCTACGGCTTGCAGCCGCGCATCACGTATATCGCCCCCGAAATCTTCGGCATCGCCAACACCATCAAGGTTGGTGGCCTATTTGCGAAAGAGACCGAGCCGTCGCCCTACCAGTATCTCGGCGGCGATCCGAACTCACCGCTCGACGCCGCGCATCAGACGGCCGTTCAGAACGGTGGTTACCAGCGGACGATCTATCAGGGCTACATCCAGGACAAGATCGACTTCTTCGACAACACACTGCACGTGACGCCCGGCTATACGCTTGAAGGCACCTTCTCCAGCTACAAAAGCAGCCAGGTGTTTCGCAGCCCGCTTGCACCCTATTACGGTCCTAATGGCGTCGCGAACGGTGGCACGAATACGGACCGCTACGGCCCCTACAAGGCGACCAAGTGGGACCGCGAGGGGCTGCCGTTCTTCAACGTCAGCTATGATTTCGACAAGATCATGCCGCGGCTGGCCGGCCTTTCGGTCTATGGCAGCACGGGCGAGTCGGCGTTGTTCGCTCCGGTCAGCGACTTCGGACCGAACACCGCAGGGGCACCGCCATACGCTTCCATCGTGCATCTCTATGAAGGCGGCGTGAAATACGACACGTCGAAGCTGCTGCTCTCGGCAGACTATTTCTACCAAAAGGTCGATCGCGACTTCGGCTTCTACAGCTCGCAGACGGGTGTCAATGCGGGCAGGACGTTCTACAACTCGAACGGCCAACGTGAATTCAAGGGTTTCGAAGCCTCCGGCACCTACCAGGTTCTGCCGTCGCTCCAGTTGTTCGGCAACGTTTCGCACATCCTGGCGAAATATCTGACGACCGATCTGGCCTTTGAAACGGTTGCCGAGGACCAGTACGGCGTTTCGCTGAAAGGCCAGCCGATCAGCGGCGTGCCCGACTGGCTCTCGACCTTCGGCTTCGACTTCACGCACAACAGCACGTTCCGCGACGACGACCGGTTCGATCTACGCTTTACCGGCCAATACACCGGGCACCAGAACACAACGTGCGACCTGACGTTGCTCGATCCCAGCTGCGGCTCGGTTTATGTGCAGGGCGTCCCGGGCATCGACTACAGCGGTGGGCCTAAATCCAACAACGTGTTCGATACCTTCACCGGCGCCACCACGACAGACAAGAACGGCGGCATCTCGCCGTTCGCGATCTTCAACCTCGACATGAACTACAAGCTGCCGACGCCGAACCTGCCTGTGATGAAGAGCGTCACCTTCGACCTCAACATCCAGAACCTGTTCGACCAGCACTACTTCCAGTATTACTACAAGCAGGTGTCGCCGAGTTCTTGCGCGAAGACGGCTACCAACCCGACCGGCAATCCCTACGGCTGCACGCCGCAATTCGCGGACGGCATTCCGGGCCAGCCTTTCAGCGTGTTCTTTACGGTTACCGCGCGCTTCTAAAATGGGCCCTTCGGGGCGGGCCGCACCCGGGATAGTGCGGCCCTCTTCTTTATGAAGTCTTGCCCGCACCAGCGATGGTGCGGCCCTCTTCTTTATGTGTCTTG
>CAZZVF010000196.1:0-6281 GCA_964657355.1 uncultured Buchnera sp. | reverse complement strand
GTACCGATCACGGCGTAGACGGCGAGGCCGACGACGACGGCGGAGGCGCTGATCCAGGCGGCGCTCGACCTCATTGCGGAGCGGGGGCTCGGCGGCTTTGCGGTTGCGGAGCTGGCGCGGGCCGTGGGCGTCAGCGCGGCGGCGCCGTACCGGCACTTCCGCGACCGTAACGCCCTCCTCGCCGAGATCGCCAAGCGCGGCTTCGAGCGCTTCTCCGGCGAGTTGCTCGCCGCCTGGGACGAAGGGCGACCGAACCCGGCTGCCGCCATCGAGAATTGCTGCCGCGCCTATCTCGCCTTCGCCCGCCGCGAACCCGCCTTCTATGCCGCGATGTTCGAGCCCGGGTTTCCGCTCGAGGACGAACCGGCCCTGCTGGCCGCGTCGGACCGGGCGTTCGCCGTGCTGCGCGAGGCCGCCGAGTTCGCGGTCCGCGCCATGCCGGCCGCATCGCGCCCGCCAGCATTGATGATGGCGCTGCACATCTGGTCCCTCGCACACGGCGTCGCCTCGCTGTTCATCGACAGCCCGAGCGGATCGCGCCGGCGCCTGCCGATGACGCCGGAAGACCTGCTGGAAGCGGGCCTGCTGATCTACCTGCAATCCGTCGGCACGCCGTCCGCGCGAGCCTCTTGACTCCGGGACTGCGCGGGACATCTATGTAAATGTGTTTCACATTCACACGGAGCCTGACAGTGCACCTTGTCGCCAAGATTGATGAGTACGGCAAAGGCGCGTGGATCGCGCTGATCGTTCTGGCATTCTGGACCTTCTGGCCGCTCGGCCTGGCGGCCCTCGCCTTCGTCGCGTTCAGCGGCCGCATGCGCTGCTGGCGTATGCAGGCGCCGGGCCGCTGGTATAACGCCGAAAACCAGGGCAGAGGCGTCTGGAACCGCGGCTCCTGGGGCCAGACCGGCCCGCATGGCAGCGGCAACGCCGCGTTCGACGACTATCGACGCGACACGCTGAAGCGCCTCGAAGAGGAGCAGAAGGAATTCGTCGAATACCTCGAGCGCCTGCGCCAGGCCAAGGACAAGCAGGAATTCGACCAGTTCATGGCCGATCGAAAGAGCCGCCCGGAAGCCGCCTGAGCACCGGGTTGCTGCTGAGCCGTCGATCCGGATGCGCCAAATCGCGCACCCGGATTTTCGTTGCGTTAATGTCAATGGCCTTGAGCACACATTATAGTGGCCGCTGGCGCTCAGTCCTTGTATCTGGAAGGCCATAACTCGCAATGAGGCGAGCGAACCTGACGGATGCCCGGACACATGATTCGATCGAGAAAGACGATGACCGGGCTTTCGCCCGCGCTGGCGCTTGCCCTCGCAGTCCCATTCGCCGCCTTCGGCCAATCGGCGGAACAATCCAAGGGCCACGAGCCCGGCACGACGGGGCGCCACCTCGCGGTCGTCGCCCATCGCGGCCCGCGCGCCGACCCGCCGGGCGCGTTGCCGCCGGCCGTCATCCTGCCAAACGCGGAAGCCGGCCTTGCGAAAGCCTATTCGGGCACGCCTGTCGATGTCACGACCTACCATTATGACCAGGGCCGCACCGGCTGGAACCAGACCGAGACCGACCTCACGGCCACCACCGTCGCATCGTCGAAATTCGGCCTGCTGACGACACTCGCCGTCGACGGCAACGTGCTGGCGCAGCCGCTGCTCGTGTCGCAGTTCGTCATGCCCGACAAGAGCAAGCACGATCTGCTCATCGTCGCGACCGGCCACAACACGATCTATGCCTATGACGCACGGACCTACGCCATCCTCTGGCAAATCAGTCTCGGCCAGTCGCAATCCTCGACGGATGTAGGATGCAACGACGTCATTCCCGAATACGGCATTTCCAGCACGCCGGTGATCGTCCGCACATCACCGTCCAAGGGCGTCATGTACGTCGTCGCCGCGACCGAGCCGACCTCGATGAACTTCCACGCACAACTGCATTCGATCGATCTCGCAACCGGGGCGGACACCCAGGCGCCGATCGAGATCAATCCGAGCGCCCAGCTGGCCGATGGCACGACGCTGAGCTTCAACGGTCAGAGCCAGTGGAGCCGCACCAGCCTCGGCTACGCCAACAACGAGATCTATGTCGGCATCGGCTCGCATTGCGACAACAACGCCGGCAGCACCTCGGGGTGGATGCTGAGCTACACGAAGAAGCTGACGCTCAAGGCCGCATTCCACACCATCGAGACGCCAGCCTCGACCGAGCTGGCCAGCGTGTGGATGTCGGGCTACGCACCCGCCTTCGACCCCAGCGGCAATATCTTCTTCTCGACCGGCAACGGCAACTACAACCTGCACAAGCAGGGCCGCGACTACGGCGAGACCGTGATGTCGCTGACACCGTCGCTGGCAAAGGTGAAAACCACCTTCACGCCATCGAACTACCAGTCCCTCAACAACAACGACGTCGATATCGGCTCCGGCGGCGTCATGCTTATTCCCACGGTGCAAGGCCAAGCCGCCCCGCCGATGGCCGTCATGATGGGAAAATACGGAACGCTCTATCTGCTCGACCAGACCAACCTGGGCGGCATGAAAGCCAACGATTCCGGCGCGCTGCAATCGATCGGATTAGGCGGCAACTACGCCGGCATCTGGGGCGGCCCGGCCTATTACAGCGGACCCGCCGGCGGCACCGTGTTCTTCCAGAAGAACGACGACACGCTGCGTGGCTACACCGTGAACACGGGCGCCACGCCCTCGCTGTCGCCGAGCCTGTCCGGCACCAGCGAGGGAGGCTATGGCGGCTCGATGCCGATCATCTCCTCGAACGGTGCCACGGCCGGCACAGGGGTCGTCTGGCTCGTCAAGCGTGCGCATACCGTGCAACTCGAAGGCTATGACGCGTCCAAGCTCGGCGCACCGATCTTCGCGTCCAACGCAGGCACATGGAGCAATCCGGCAAACAACGCCTTCCTGACGGCCATGGAAGCCAATGGCCGGGTTTACGTCGGCGCAACCAAGACGGTGAGCGTCTTCGGCCTCACGCCCTGACACAGCAGAACGGCGCGGCGGAGGCTGCCTGGATTGCAGCCTCCGCTCTCGCCGTAGTACCCTGATCCTGCCCTTCGCTCACGATTACTATGCGGCTTCCCGGTGGTCCTTGATGTCGCGGAACACCAGGTTGCTGTTCAAGTCGCTCGTGCGTTTCAGCATGAACGCCGACGTCGCCAGAAACACCGGATCGCCGTCCACGTCGTCGGCCATCGCGGTGCGCTGGTCCTGCACGAACTTCGCGACCAGCAGCTTCTCCCCGGTAATCCAGCGCGCGAGGTTGTACGGCGTCGGCTCGAACCCGATCCCGACGCCGTATTCGCCGGCAAGCCGCGCCTGCAACACGTCCAGCTGCAGCGTACCGACGACACCCACGATCGGCTGGCTGCCATCCTGGGGCCTGAACAGCTGCACCACGCCCTCTTCCGCCAGCTCCTGCAGCGCCTGCCTCAGCTTTTTGGCTTTCATCGCGTCGTCCAGGCGCACACGGCGCAGGATTTCCGGTGCGAACGACGGTACACCGAGGAACTGGATATCCTCCTCCTCGCTCAACGTGTCGCCGATGCGCAGCGTGCCGTGGTTCGGAATGCCGACCACATCGCCGGCAAAAGCCTCCTCGGCAAGTTGCCTGTCGCGCGCGAAGAAGAATTGCGGTGCGTTGAGCGGAATGAGCTTGCCCGTGCGCACCTGCTTGAGCTTCATGCCACGCTCCAGCCGCCCCGAGCACACGCGGGCAAAGGCCATGCGGTCGCGATGGTTCGGGTCCATGTTCGCCTGGATCTTGAACACCAAAGCGGTGAGCTTCTCCTCGTCGGCCTCCACGATGCGCTTGTCCGCCACCTGCGCCCGCGGCGGCGGCCCGAAACGCGCCAGCGCATCGAGCAGGTCGGACACCCCGATCTCGCGCATGGCACTGCCGAAATACACCGGCGTCAAATGCCCGGCATTGAAACTCTCTTTGTCCCACTCGGGCAAAGCCGCACGCACCAGGTCGAGCTCGTCGCCCAGCGCCTGCATGCGCGGATCGGATTGCTCGAGCGGTGTCGACAACCGCATGTCGCGCGTGTGCAAATCGTAGGTGCCGACGAAATCCGACGCGCGCCCGACCGGCCATGTCGCCGGCGAGGTGTCGAGCGCCAATGTCGACGCCACCTCGTCCAGCAGTTCGAACGGGTCGCGCGCCTCGCGGTCCATCTTGTTGACGAAGGTGATGATCGGAATGTCGCGCAGCCGGCAGATCTCGAACAGTTTTCGCGTGCGCGCCTCGATGCCCTTCGCCGCATCGATCACCATCACCGCGGAATCGACCGCGGTCAGCGTGCGATACGTGTCTTCGGAAAAGTCCTCGTGACCCGGCGTATCGAGAAGGTTGTAGATGCAGCCGGCATATTCGAACGTCATGACGGACGTCACCACGGAAATGCCGCGCTCGCGCTCGATGCCCATCCAGTCGGAGCGCGTGCGCCGGCGCTCGCCCTTCGCCCGCACGTTGCCCGCCATCTGGATGGCGCCACCCGCCCGCAACAGCCGCTCGGTCAGCGTCGTCTTGCCCGCATCCGGATGCGAGATGATGGCGAATGTGCGCCGGCGCGCGATCTCTTCAGCAGCGTTCATGAGAAAACCTTGTTGTCCGTCCGCAGCGCGTAGGTTCCACGCCGCACGGCGAGGTTCGGATTGGCGTACGGATCCGCATCCAGCATATGGGCCCAGCGCTGCCGCATCACAGCAGCCCCGCGTGCATCGCTGACCGGCTTGGGTCTTGTCGCATAAGCCAGTCGCGCCTGCGGCGTCCAGACACAGCGCAGGCCCGTTGCAGCCAGGCGCAGGCAAAGGTCGACGGCGCGCCACGCACCGCAAGCAGCGTCGAAACCGCCCGCCGCCAGAAACACATCGCGCCGCACGCACAGACAATGCTCCGACACCGCGGCGACACTGCGCATCAACGCGAACTGCCCGCGATAGCCCGGGTCGTCGGCATCGGACCCCGGCGCCAGCGTCTGCGCCACACGCACCGGATCCAGCACATACCCCGCGTGCACGATGCGGCCGTCCGGTCCGTCGAGCCGCGCACCCGCACAGCCGATGCCCGGCCGCAACACCTGCGACACCAACTCGCGCAACCACCCGTCCGCCACCGGCCGCAAACCTGCCGTCATAAACAGCAGAATCTCGTTCGGCCCCGAACCATCGCCCAATGACGCAGCCATCGCGCGCACCACATCCGCAGCCGGATACAGCGCATCACGCGGCGCCAACCCCTCGCCCGTGACGATGACGCTGACGCGCGGCGCAGCCTCTGGCACAGGAAAAACCACGCGATTCCACTGCGGCAATACCGGGTCGTCCACAACCTCGCAGCCGCCGCCTAGATGGTCCGCCACGGCACAGCGCGCACGCGCACGGCAAAGCTCGGCATGAGTCGCCGAAAACGTCGAGACATCCTGCCGCCAGTGATACAGCACATCCGGCACATGCCGTATCTCGCGCGCAACCGCCGCAGCCCGCAAAGCCAGATCGTAATCCTGGCTCCCGGCAAACGCCTCGCGCATGCCGCCCAAACGCGCCACGAGCGACCGGCGATACACCGCCAGATGCCCCACCATGTTCTGCCCCAGGAGCAGATCCGGATTCCAGCCAGGCTTGAAATAAGGTGCCGCAGGACGACCCATCACGATCTGGTCCTCATCGGAAAACAACAGATCCACACTGGGATATTGCCCGATCGCCGCCGCCATGCGCCCGAGCGCATCACGCGCCAGCAGATCGTCATGGTCCATGAACGCCACGAACTCGCCACGCGCCAAGGCCAGCGCCGCATTCGTAGCCGCAACGATCCCGCTATTCGCCGCAAGCGTCACGGCACGCACCCGCGGATCAGCCGTCACCGAACGCAGGATCGACATGAACTGCGGCGATGTCGAACCGTCATCCGCCAGGCATAATTCCCATCGGGCATAGCTCTGGGCCTGCAAAGAACGGGCAGCAGCCTCAAACACATCAGGCGGCGTGTTGAACACAGGCATCACGACACTGATCAAAGGCCCGGACGGCGGCGTCGATTGGTCCGCACGCTGCGCCACACGCCATGCATCGTATCGAATATCGACAACCCGCTCGACGCGGCGGCGACGCTGTGCCCAGACACGCAAACGGGCAAGGGTCGACAAACCCCTGCCCGTCCGTCTAAGTCGAGCCTTGCCTGTTCAGCGCGAGTAGAACTCGACAACCAGGTTCGGCTCCATCTGCACCGGATACGGCACGTCCGTCAGCTTCGGAGCG
>CAZZVF010000195.1:0-6301 GCA_964657355.1 uncultured Buchnera sp. | reverse complement strand
GATGCGGTCGCACATGAGCACCGCCTCCTCGATGTTGTGCGTGACCATGAGAACCGACTTCACCGGGAGCTTGCCATCCATCCAGAGGTCGATGAGGTCCGTGCGCAATGTCTCCGCCGTCAGCACGTCCAATGCGGAAAACGGTTCGTCCATCAGCAGGAGATCGGGATGCACGACGAGTGCGCGGGCAAGGCCGACGCGCTGGCGCATGCCGCCCGACATCTCCTTCGGGTAGGCGTCCTCGTAGCCACCGAGACCGATCAGGTCGATCGCCTCTTCGGCGCGTTTTTCGCGTTCGGCGCGCGCGACACCCTGTGCCTCGAGGCCGATTTCGACGTTCTCCTGCACCGTCAGCCACGGGAACAGGGCGAAGCTTTGGAACACCATGGCGACACCTTCGGCAGGCCCGGTCAGCTTCTGTCCGCGCCAGATCACGTCGCCGGAGGTTGGTCTGAGCAGGCCTGCAACGATGCGAAGGAGGGTGGATTTGCCCGAGCCCGAACGTCCGAGCAGCCCGACGATCTCGCCCGATCGCAGACTGACATCGACGTTGTCCAGGACCACAAAATCGCTCGATGAGTCCTTGTGATACGCTTGCTTGCAGTTGCGGACTTCAAGCAGCGCGTCGGTCAGCACGTCCATCGGTAATTTCCATCAACGGGAGAGATGTCCGGCGCGATCGGTGCAGCCGTCATTGGCGCAACCGGCGGCTCGAATAGGCGTACATCGGCCGCCAGACGAGGCGGTTGAAGGACAGCACGAACGCCGCCATGACGACCATGCCGAGCAACACGCGCGCTGTGTCGCCCTGATTGCTGGCTTCCTGGATATAGGCTCCGAGCCCATGCGCACGCAGCGTCGTGTGGCCCCATACGGCGATTTCCGCGAGCAGCGAGGCGTTCCACGAACCGCCCGACGCGGTGATCGCGCCGGTGACGAAATACGGAAAGATCCCAGGCAGGATCACGCGGCGCCACCACAACAACCCGCCGACGCGGAAGTTTTTCGCGGCCTCCTGCAGGTCGCCAGGGAACGCCGCTGCACCGGCGATCACGTTGAACGCGATGTACCACTGGGTACCAAGGATGATCAGTGGCGTCAGCCAGATGTCTGGACTGAGTGCGTAATGCACGATGGCGACGACGAAGATCGGGTAGAACAAATTCGCCGGAAACGCCGCCAGGAACTGCGCCGCCGCCCCCATACGCGTTGCCCATGTTGGACGAAGGCCGATCCATACCCCGACGGGCACCCAGACGATGGTCGCCAGCGTCATCAGCACGATGACACGGATCATCGTGTAGACACCCATCAGCAGCGCGGTGCCGACATCGGCCAGGCCCAGGTGGCTGGCGAGGCAGAACGCCACGATCCGGTAGAGGGCCCATGCGACGACCAGGCTGAGGGCACCGATGAAGATACCATCGGCCAGCCTGGAGGGCGGCGCATTGCGTGCCGTTCGCAGTGTGCGTTCGCGGCGTAACCGAAGGCCGCTGACGGCGAAGAACACCCTGCCCACTGCATCCCCTGCGATGCGCAGCAGGCGGGTCCGGCGCAACATCGCGAGCATCCAGGGATCGCCACCCTGTTCGCTCGGTGTCGTCTCTACCCGGAATTTTCCGCTCCACGCGACGAGCGGTCGGAACAGCAACTGGTCGTAGGCGAGGATGACCACGAGCATGGCGACGATGGCGTAGCCGACCGCCACGATGTCCCGCGCATCAAGTGCGGTCGCGATGTAGCTGCCGATGCCGGGCAGCTTGTAGGAGGTGTTGCCGACGGTAACCGCCTCGGACGCCACCAGCATGAACCAGCCGCCGGACATGGACATCATCATGTTCCACACCAGGCCGGGCATGGCGAACGGCACCTCCAGGCGCCAGAAACGCTGCCATGGCGACAGGCGGAAGCCGCGCGTTGCCTCGTCGAGGTCGGATGGGACCGTGGTCAGCGACTGAAACATGGAAAACGCCATGTTCCAGGCCTGGCTGGTGAAGATGACGAACACCACGGCGAGTTCGGCGCCGATCACACGGCCGGGGAAGAGACCCAGGAAGAAGGTCACCGTGAACGTCAGGAAGCCGTAGATCGGCAGGCTCTGCAGGATGTCGAGGATCGGCACCATGACCAGGCCGGCGCGCCGGCTTTTCGCGGCGAATGTGGCGTAGGTGAGGGTGAACAGCAGCGAGCAGGCGAGTGCCGCGAACATGCGCATGACGGTGCGCAATGCGTAGCCGGGCAGGTAGGACGGCTCGAGGTGGATGGCGACCTCTTCCGGCACCGACAGGGGAGCCATCGTATGGCTGGCCGCATGGGTCACCGCGATGAGACCGGCCGCGATGAACACGATGGCCGCGATGTCGAACCAGTTCGGCAGGCGACGCAACGCTGCAGTCGCCGGGACATAGGCGGTGAGACTGGTCTCTGACATCCACGCCGCTCCCGCCTGCTAGGCTTGCTTCACCCCGGCGTGTAGAGCAAGGCGTAGGCGCCTGTCACCCGTGCCCCCCTGCCAATGCCGATGGGACAAAGGCTCAGGCGGAAGTTGCCGGATCCGCGAGCCAGTCCTCGCACCGCAGACCGTCCACGCGACCGAATTCTGCAAGGTTGCCAGTCACCACAACGAGACCCTTGCTGCGCGCCTGGCCTGCGATGAGCACATCGTAGCTGCCGATCTGCTGACCTTTGCGCGCGAGATCGGCCCATATGTCGGCGGCATGGCCGGCTGCCTCTTCATCGAACAGTAATACTTGCAGCCGGCTGCAGAAGCGCTCCACCTCGTGGCGATTTGCGGACGGGCGGGCGGACTTCGCGGCCCCACGCAGAAGCTCCGTCAGCACGATTGTCGAGATCGCCATCGCCCCGGCTTCGGCATTGAACTTCGGCAGGAGCCTCTGCGGCCGGTCGCGGATGACCCGGATGCAGAGGTTGGTGTCCAGGGCGAAGCGGAGAATCGGCACCTTGCTGCCTAAGCCCGGTTGCCTGGCGCGGGTTGCCTAAAAGGAGTCCCGCTCCTGAGCTGGCGGCTGGTCGCGATCGGCGATGTCGGCGCCTGCGGAGGCGAAGAAATCGTCCCATACCGCGTTTGCGGGCGTAATCACGCGGCGCATGCCCTCCTTCAGGATGGTCACCTCGCGCACATGGGCAGGGAATGCGACATCCTTGGGCAGACGAACGGCCTGCGATCGGTTGGTCTGGAACAAGGTTGTGCTGGTCATGCCTGATTACCGTTCGTATCTACATGTGGGATATACGCTTCCTCGCGCGAACTTTCAACCTGTTTTCTTTGCGGTGCCCGGCACCTCCACGATTGGCCGGCGCCATCGGCGTTGCAGCCAGGCGACGCCGATGAGATCGAAGATCCCAACCCAGAGCCGGTCCAGCGTGCCGTAGTTGGAATGGCCACGGGTGCGTGGACGATGGTTCACCGGCACCGAGATGACCCGGCCGCCGGCTCTTATGAACAGGGCTGGCAAATACCTGTGCATGTGGTCGAACGCCGGGAGCTCGAGAAATGCCTCCCGCCGAAACACCTTGAGGCCGCACCCTGTATCGGGCGTGGCATCGCCCAGCAGCCCGGCGCGGATGCGGTTTGCGGCCCGCGAAGCGAGGCGCTTGGCTTGGCTGTCGCGGCGGGTCGTGCGATGCCCGGCGATCAGGATTGTCCCCGGCTCCGACAAGGCCCGGGTGAAAAGGGCTGGGATGTCCGCCGGATCGTTCTGGCCGTCGCCGTCGAGTGTTGCGATCCAGGTACCGTGCGCCGCCTTGATGCCTGTGACGATCGCGGCACTTTGGCCGCAGCTGGTGCGATGACGACGGCACATGAGCGCACCGGAGGCGGCCTCGCGCGCCAGCACGTCCGGCGTTGCGTCGTCGCTGCCATCGTCGACATAAACAATTTCGTGCGCGATCCCCTCGAGCGAGGCGCGTATCTCGGCGACCAACGGGCCGATATTCTCCGCCTCGTTGCGTACCGGCACGACGATGGACAGGAGCGGCACTGAGCGAGGGTCTTCCATGCCGGGCCCGCGGTAGCACCGCCCTGCAAGAACCGGCAACCCAGCCTATTTCAATCTGGCACCCGCGAAGCCCCCGGATTACACCCGCACCATGCCGTTCGACGATCGCACATTTCCATCGCGCGAGGCTGCCGCCCTTCGGCACAACCGCAGGCAGGTGGCGGCCTGGCTGTTCGGCGTATCATTCATGGTGCTCGGCATGGTGGTGCTCGGCGGCGCCACGCGGCTCACCGGATCCGGCCTGTCCATCATGGAGTGGGCGCCGCTTTCGGGCATCGTGCCGCCGTTGTCGCAGCACGAATGGGAGCGGCTGTTCGGGCTCTACAAGCAAATTCCACAATATTACCTGATGCACGACGGCATGACACTTTCGGGTTTTCAGGGCATTTTCTGGCTCGAGTGGCTCCACCGCGCCTGGGGCCGGCTCATGGGCATCGCCTTCGCCGTCCCTCTGGTCATCTTCGCCGTGCGCGGGACGCTGGAGCGCCGCATGATCCCGCGGCTCTTGCTGCTGTTCGCTCTCGGCGCGCTGCAGGGTGCGGTCGGCTGGTTCATGGTCTCCTCCGGCTTCATTCCGGACACCACGGCCGTCGAGCCCGCCCGCCTGGTGGTGCATCTGAGCCTTGCCCTTGTGCTGTTCTCGGCACTGCTCTGGACGGCCATGAGCACGCTTCATCCGATACCGCTGTCGATACCCGGCGCCCGCGTGCTGAAGCGCCTTGCCATCGCCTCCTGCTGCCTCGTCGCCGTCACGATCGTGGCCGGCGGCTTCACCGCAGGGATTCATGCGGGCCTCACCTACAACACCTTCCCGCTGATGGATGGCCGCCTCGTCCCAGCAGGCTACGCAGCTTTGCACCCGTTCGCTGCCAACTTCGTGGCCAATGTCGCCGCGGTGCAGTTCAATCACCGGCTGCTCGCGACACTGACGGCATTCACCGTGCTCGTTACTCTGGCGACCGGCCTTGCCTTGCGGGTCACGGGTGCTGCTCGCAGCGCCCTCCTGGCGCTGGGTAGTGCCGTTTTGCTGCAATATGTGCTCGGCGTATCGACCTTGCTATCGGTCGTCGCCATCCCGCTTGCGGTCGCTCACCAGGCAATGGCGTGCCTGCTCCTGGCGAGCGGCCTTGTGCTGACCCATACTCTAAGGGGCGCCCGATAGGCGTGAGCTGCGCTATCCTCCTCGATCAGGAAATCCCCATGTCGGCCCTGGCTACCACAGACGAGCTTTTCTTCGGATCCACCAACGCCACGCTCGACCGTGCGGCGGCCGAGCGGATCACCGCCGACGCTCTGGCCGGCACGGATGACGGCGAGCTCTTCCTGGAATACCGCGAGACCGAGAGCCTCGCGCTGGAGGAGGGCCGCATCCGCTCGGCCGGCTTCGACACCCAGCAAGGCTTCGGCCTGCGCGCGATCCTGGGCGAGGAGACCGGCTATGCCCATGCCGGCGAGCTTTCGGAAGCGGCGTTGAAGCGCGCGGCCGAAACCGTGTCCGCCGTCCGGGCCGGGCGCAGCGGCACGGCATCCGCAGCACCGCGCGCGACGAATTCCCGACTTTATTCGGATGCCAGCCCGCTCGCCGGCGACGGCTTTGGCGGTCGCGCCGCCATCCTTTCGGAAATAGACGCCTATGCACGCGCCCGGGACCCTCGCGTAAAACAGGTGATGGCTTCGCTCTACGGCGAATGGCAGGCGGTGCAGATCGTTCGCGCCGATGGCAGCCGCACCGCCGACCTGCGGCCACTCGTCCGGCTCAACGTGTCCGTGGTCGTCGAACGCGACGGCAAGCGCGAGTCCGGCACCCATGGCCTGGGTGGTCGCGAAGGGTATGACCGGCTGCTCGACGGCAGGACCTGGCGGGAAGCGGTCGACGAGGCGCTGCGCCAGGCCTTGCTGAAGCTCGATGCGGTGCCCGCTCCCGCCGGCGAGATGGAGGTCGTGCTCGGCAATGGCTGGCCCGGCATCCTGCTGCACGAAGCCATCGGGCACGGCCTGGAGGGCGACTTCAACCGTAAGAAGACGAGCGCCTTCTCCGGCCTGATGGGTCAGCGCGTCGCCTCATCGGGCGTCACGGTGGTGGACGACGGCACCCTGCCGGACCGCCGTGGTTCGCTCACCATCGACGACGAGGGAACACCGTCGGGCCGCACCGTGCTGATCGAGGATGGCATCCTCACCGGCTACCTCCAGGACAGGCTGAACGCGCGCCTGATGGGAGTGCGTCCGACCGGCAATGGCCGGCGTGAAAGCTACGCCCATTCGCCCATGCCGCGCATGAC
>CAZZVF010000194.1:3833-6305 GCA_964657355.1 uncultured Buchnera sp. | reverse complement strand
CTGGTAGTCAGCCGGGGCATGACTGCCCTGCTTTGCAGAGCGGTTGGGCACCACCGTTCTTCTTTGACAGGACGAATTCGGTCCTCTATAGCTTCATCCGTCGGCTGGGCGGGCGTGCCCGGCCCCCGGAACGCGTCGGGCGTCGCCTAATAGGGATGACCGGATTGTGTTTCCTTCTTCCGCGCTCCCGTTTTCTTCTATCCGGAACCCGCTTGCGCCTACGCCGTAATGGGTAGGCACCCCAGGCACTCCGGGCGAAAGGAGCCGATCTATGGCCTCTTCAGTTTTCAACGTCGCCCCAGAGGGCAATCTCTCCCGCTACCTGCAGGAGATCCGCAAATTTCCGATGCTCACGCCGGACGAGGAGCTTTCGCTCTCGCACGCCTGGCGCGACAAGGAGGATATGGCGGCTGCGCACAAGCTTGTCACCTCCCACCTTCGCCTCGTGGCAAAGATCGCCATGGGCTATCGCGGCTACGGCCTGCCGGTCGGCGAGCTGATCAGCGAAGGCAATGTCGGGATGATGCAGGCGGTGAAGCGCTTCGATCCGGACCGTGGCTTCCGCCTGGCGACCTATGCCATGTGGTGGATCCGTGCCGCGATCCAGGAATACATCCTGCACAGCTGGTCGCTCGTGAAGATGGGCACCACGGCGGCGCAGAAGAAGCTCTTCTTCAACCTGCGCAGGCTCAAGGGCCAGATGCAGGCGATCGAAGACGGCGATCTTCGCCCCGAGCATGTCGCCAAGATCGCGACGACGCTGGGTGTTCCGGAGCAGGACGTCGTCAGCATGAACCGTCGTCTCGCGGCGCCGGATCACAGCCTTAACGCCCCCGTTCGGGCCGACAGCGAAGGCGAGTGGCAGGACTGGCTGGTCGACGAAGGCGAGTCGCAGGAAACCGAGCTTGCAGAACGCGAGGAACTCACCGGACGCAAGGCGTTGCTCGGTGGGGCGCTCAAGACCCTGAACGATCGCGAGCGTCACATCCTCATCGAGCGGCGTCTGAAGGATAATCCGACCACGCTGGAGGAGCTTTCGCAGCAATACAACATTTCCCGCGAGCGCGTGCGGCAGATCGAAGTACGGGCGTTCGAGAAGCTGCAGAAGTCGATGCGAACCCAGGTGGCAGAACGCCGGATGGGCAGCATCGCCGCCTGATCCCTGGCAGTATATCGAAGACGTAAAAGGCCGGGCATTGTCCGGCCTTTTTTGGTGCGCAGCCGGTTCTTCAATTCGGCGGGTTCTGCTGCGCTGTCTCAGACTGGCACTGAGTCCAAAGTCAATCGGCGGAACAACTTAGAATGGTGGAAGGCGGAGTCTTGCACTCTTGCCGACGAGGGTCACCCTACTGGGGTGTTGGAATGACTGACTGTCCCTTCGTCAATCTTCGGAAGAACCTCACTGACAACCTGACCATACCGGTTTGGCCTGCGGGGATACGACCGAAAGCATTCGATGCAGCACAGCATCTCAATCAAGCGCATTGTCTGCTAGTGGCAGCGTACAGGTATGGCGGTGGCCAAGTCGGACCATTTGAAGAATGGTGGTCGGACTTACGGCAAGACTCAGACTACGACCCGTCCGTATTTTTCGTCGCGCTCGATGACAATAACCGCGTGATCGGATTAGCCCAATGCTGGACGAGCGGCTTCCTCAAGGACTTGGCGGTTGCTGAAGTGTGGCGACGCAGAGGGCTCGGCAAGGCGCTCTTGTTACATGCCTTCGTCGCATTCCAAGCTAGGGGCGTGCAGCATTTCGACTTGAAGGTCGAGATCGATAATCCAACGGGAGCCGGTCGCCTGTATCAGCGCCTTGGGATGGCACCAGTCACGTAATGCTAGGACCGCTTGAGGTCGATTGAGGACCTGATTCGGTTTTGACCCTAAAGCTCTTCCGATCGAAGTGGATCTGCAATAAACTCCAGCTCTTTGTTTGGGAGAGCATCTTTATCCGGCAGGTAACCCCATTCGGTCGGATGATGCTCTAATCGGCGGCCGGGCTTTGCCACTCTTCGGTCTGGGTCTGTAGTTCGGCGCGCAGCAACTTCGCCCGGGCGCTCTCCCTGAACTCGCTCAGGGTGCGCAGGATGACGGGCAGTACCTGGCAGAGCGCCCAGCCCGAGGCGCCGACGAGCCATGCGATGGAAATCGTGGCGGGATCGCTCAGCAAGGCGAGTGCTGCCTCCATCGTCTCGCCCGCCATCCAGAGGTGCCACATCGGTGCCAGCGCGGGCGCGATGCAGGAAACGGCTACCGAGCGCGCCACCGGGCGGCCTTTTTCGGTATCCGCCAGAAAGGCGATGACGGCCGGAGCGAACAAAGCTGCCAGCAGCAGGGAGGCCGGTGTCGCGAAGGTCAGCAGTGCGCCGCAGACGAGCCCCTGCAGCCAGGTAAAGGGGGCGCTGCGAGCGGTCTTGGTCAGGGCCATGGTTCGGGCTCTTGACGTCGCGAGCCATCATCAGACTGACCATC
>CAZZVF010000194.1:0-3823 GCA_964657355.1 uncultured Buchnera sp. | reverse complement strand
GAGAACGGCGCATCAGCCGAGGGCCAGCATCAGGGCGGCGCCCATCGTTGCCATGAGACCGAGCCCGGTGGCGATCTCGTGCCCGACGCGCCGCGCCGCCTCCGCCCGGTCGCCGACGCCTTCGTCGATTTGCCTCAAGGCCGCCTTAATGGCTGTGATGCGGTGCCCGGCGTGAAGCGAGCCTTCGCGGTCGGTTTCCAGAGCGTTTTCGTCGTTGACGAGCGTGAGCATGGCGCTGATCGAGCCCGCGGTTACGGCCGTTGCGAGCCGAGCCCGCATGTCCTCACGCGTGGTGCGGCAGCGCCAGCGTTGCAGTCCTGCGAATCCGCTGTCGTTGAGCCAGGCGGCGAGGCCTGGCAGCGGCCCCGGGTGCGTGCGTTCCTGCAAATGGGCAAACAGGCGCAGCACGATCAACCGGCTTGCGTCGTCGGCAAAGTTCGCCACCGTGGCGAGTTCGTTGGTCAAGGTCCGGTCGGCGCGCGCCACCAGGAAGGACGCGATATGCGGATCGATCGGCGCCCGCCGACGGTCGGTCTTTGCGGCCGCATTTTCAAGCGCCGGCAACAGCTCACCCAAGGTCGCTGCAGGCATCTCGGCCAACAGCGGCGACTGACATGCGAGCAGCGGGTTGAGCCCGTACAGCACCCGGCGGATGCCGCCCGCGGCATTCCTGGTGGCGAGCCATTCATGCCACTGGCGGGACTCCACCTTTAGCGGACCATGTTCCGGCCGCCGCGCCGCCAGCACCGCCCAGGTCAGCACCACGACGTGCCCGACGATCTCCTCGACGGCGGCCATGGCGTCGGTAGCCGCGGTCACCGATACGGACGACGCCGCGGCGCCCAGTCCCTGCGGCATCAGGATCAGGCCGCGCCACACCAGGGGCGCCAGTGGATCGAGCGCCACGACGGCACGCATGGCTGTCATGGCGACGTCGAGTGCCGGCTGCTCGGTATCCCGGCGCTCGATGCTTTCCTGCAGCCGCACCGCGAGCTGGGAGTCGCCGAGTGTCCGCCGCAGCCAGCGATCCACGGTGCCGTCGCGCAGGATCTGCTCCCCGCGTTCCGGATGCACGCCGATGGCGTAGGCCAGTTCCCTGGCGGATTGAACGGGCAGTCCGCCGACATCGAGCGGCCGCTGCGCGCGGGGCGGCGGCCGTGCGGCCACCCGCCGGGTGCGCGCCTGTTCCGGATTGAGCAGCGTCGCCGGGGATGGGCGGTGGTCCGGCTCCTCCGCCAGCATGATGCGCAGCAGGTCGGCGAGCAGCGGCGGCAACGGCACGTCTCCGACCAGGGCGGCATAGCTGCCGAGCTGGAGCTTGCGCCTGATGACAGTTGCGTCATCCATGCCGGCCATCGGCAGCCGCCCGAGTGCCAGCGCGAGGAGCGTCGCGCCAAGGGCATAGACGTCGTCGGCGATCGATCCGTCGCCGCGGCCGGCCGCCATGCACCAGGCGGAATAGGGCGGCTCGATCACCGTAGGCTGCTTGCTGGCCGGTGGCGAGGCAAAACAGGGACCGAGCGTCACCGGACCCCGGCCGCCCTCCCGGAACAGGTTATCCGGCCTGATCGCGCGATGGGTGAGGCCGGTCGTGTGCAGCGCGTCGAGTGCGGCCGCGGCCGGTTTCAGCACGCAGGATATGAGGTCGTGCTCGCGCCAGGCGTGGCGCTCTGCGCTCAACGACTGGCCGGGGGGCGCCTCAGACACGATGAACCAGCCATATTGCCCGGCGAGGTCCCGCCCCGGCCCGGCGTCCACCGCCATGACGGCGTTGGGGACGGCGAGGTCGGTGCGTTGGATGAAGCGGGCGCGCGGCGGTGCGCCGATGGGGATGCGCAGCGCGATCAACTTGCGCGTGGGGGCGTGATCGTCGCGTACGGCGAACGCCTGCAAGCCGGCCACCTCGGACGCGGCCGCGCGATCCGGCGCGATGCGGTAACGGGCTGCGATCAGGCCAGGGGGGAGCGGGTCGCCGGACATGCCGCGACCCTAGACGAACTTCGTTTCAGCCCGGTTAAGCGTGACGATTGCCGGCGAGAATCGGCTCGGAGGCGATTGTTTAGTCCTCGAACGGGTCGCGCACCAGGATGGTGTCGTCGCGCTCCGGGCTGGTCGACAGCAGCGTCACCGGCGCCTCCACCAGCTCCTCGATGCGCCGTACATACTTGATGGCGCTGGCCGGCAGCTCCGCCCAGGACCGCGCGCCGCGGGTCGAGGCGTGCCAGCCTTCGATCGTCTCGTAGATGGGCTGTGCCGCCGCCTGCGCGCCCGGCGCCGCCGGTAGATGCCGCAATGTCTCGCCACCGATTTCGTAGCCGGTGCAGATACGCAGCTCGTCGAGGCCGTCCAGCACGTCGAGCTTGGTCAGCGCCAGCCCGTGGATGCCGCCCACCTTCACCGCCTGGCGCACCATGGCAGCATCGAACCAGCCGCAGCGGCGCGGCCGGCCGGTCACCGTGCCGAATTCGTGGCCGCGCTCGCCCAGCCTGCGGCCGATCGCGTCGTCCAGCTCGGTCGGAAAGGGTCCTGAGCCGACCCGCGTGGTGTAGGCCTTCGCGATGCCGAGGACGAAACCGACCGAGGACGGCCCCATGCCGGTGCCACTCGCCGCCGTCGCCGCCACCGTGTTGCTGCTGGTGACGAATGGGTAGGTGCCGTGGTCCACGTCCAGCATGACCGCCTGCGCCCCCTCGAACAGGATGCGCCGCCCGGCGCGCCTTGCCTCGTCCAGGCGCTCCCAGACCGGCTCGACGAAGGGCAGGATCTGCGGCGCCATGGCGAGCAGCTGATCGAGCAGCGCCTGCTTTTCGAAGGTTTCGGCACCCAGCCCGCGCAGCAGGGTGTTGTGGTGCAGCAGCAATTCATCGAGCTTGTGCGACAGCGTGTCCGGCTCGGCCAGGTCGCAGGCGCGGATGGCACGGCGGGCGACCTTGTCCTCGTAGGCCGGCCCGATCCCGCGCCCCGTGGTGCCGATCCTGTTCGCCCCGCGCGCCGCCTCTCGGGCGCGGTCGATGGCGCCGTGCACCGGCAGGATCAGCGTCGCGTTGTCGGCAATGCGCAGGTTTTCCGGCGTGACGTGCAGGCCCTGCGCGCCGACCCGCGCGATCTCGGCCAGCAGCGCCTCGGGATCCACCACCACGCCGTTGCCGATGATGCCGAGCTTGCCGCGCACCACGCCGCTCGGCAGCAGGCTCAGCTTGTAGGTTTCGTTGCCCACCACCAGCGTGTGGCCGGCATTGTGGCCGCCCTGGAAGCGAACGACGATGTCCGCCCGGCTGGCCAGCCAGTCCACCACCTTGCCCTTGCCCTCGTCGCCCCATTGCGCGCCGATGACTGCTACGTTTGCCAATGCTTCAGTCCTGCGAAATCTGGTTCAGCGGTCGCGCGGCGCCGTCCAGCCACACATGGGTGCAGCCGAGCCGGGCTGCCTCGGCAAGCGGTTCGGCGCCCGGATCGACCTGCGCGATGGTCACGTAACCTTCCGCCCGCAACGCGCGGCTGGCTTGCGGATCGGCGTTAAGGGGAACGAGCACCACGCGCCGAGCCGGCCTGCCGGGAGCGGCGCGGAGCACCGCGTCGGCGTAGAGGGTGAGGCCGGTGGCGGGCTCGCGCTCGCCGCACAGATAGCGGCCGCCGCGCGCCAGTTCCTCGTGCCGCCCGGGGGCGAACACCGTCATGGCGACCCCGGTGTGATAGCGCAGGCCGCGGAACTCGACCGGGTCCACCGTAAGCCTGAGTGCGGGCGCGTGGGCCTGGACGATCGCCACCACCTCGGCGAGGCGTTCGGCCAGCGTGCGCGACGCCGCGGGCAGTCTGGCGCGGT
>CAZZVF010000193.1:2770-6319 GCA_964657355.1 uncultured Buchnera sp. | reverse complement strand
ACAGGTAGTTGGGCTCCCTCACCCACTCCACCGGGGCGCCGGTTGGTGCGAGTTTCGTGCCGTCTCCGAGAGTTACGAGATCATCCTCGGCGTAGAAATCCTCGTCGCGGACCGCATACCAGCCTTCATAATGGCCGAGATAGATGTCACCGCTGTCGGCCAGGCGCTGCCATAAGGCGGTGACGCCGCGCTTGTGGCGGTCTTCCGTGGTGCGGATGAAGTCGTCGTTCGAGGTGCCCATGCGGGCGACCATGTCGCGGAACTGGCCGGACACGCGGTCGGTGAACTCCTGCGGCGCCAGGCCGGCATCCAAGGCAGCCTTTTCCACCTTCTGGCCGTGCTCGTCGGTGCCGGTGAGGAAATGCACGTCGTAGCCGTCGAGCCGCTTGAAGCGGGCCAGCACGTCGGCCGCGATCGCCGTGTAGGCGTGGCCGATATGCGGCGCGCCGTTCACGTAGAAGATCGGCGTGGTGATGTAGGTGGTCGTCATGGCGTTCGTCGTCATGGCCGCCGCCGTATCACGGGCCCCGCACCAGGGCCAATCCGGCGACCACGGCCTGGCGCCGGTCGAGGTTGAACCGCTCGGTTTCGTCGAGCAGCCGGGTGAGCTGCTGGACCACTTCGGCCCAGGACGCCGCGGGCCGGGCGGCGGCGATGCGGGCCTGCAGCGGGTCGGCGGTGCCGCGCACGGCACTGATGACGGCGGCGGAGATGAAGCGGCCGAGCAGCCCCATGAAGGTCTCGAACGGCGCCTGTTCGCGCAGGGCGTCGGCAATGGCGTAGGCCCGCTGCATGGCGAAACCGGGTCCGGCTTCGAGCACTTCCTGCACCATGGAGGCGAGCCGGATGCCGCCTTCTTCGGCAAGCGCGAGGGCGCGGCCGGGCGAGCCGTCGGCCAGCCTCGCCAGGCTGGTGCGGTCGGATGCGGAGAGTTCGGGCAGATAGAGTGCGAGCGCTGTGGCCATATCCACCTCGTCGAGCGGCCCCAGAGTGAGCAGGCGGCAACGGCTGCGTATGGTGGGCAAGAGGCGGCCCGCGGCGGAGCACACCAGCAGCAGCACGGCACGTGGCGGCGGTTCCTCCAGCACCTTGAGCAGGGCGTTGGCCGATTGCGGGTTGAGGTCCTCGGCACCGTCCACGATGACGACGCGCCAACCGCCTTCCGCCGGCGTCAGGCGCAGGAACGGCGGAATGCCACGCGCGGTCTCGGCGGCAATGGCCTTTTTCATGCGCTTCTTCTTCTCGTCCCACTCGCGCTCGACCGTGAGCAGGTCAGCGTGGGTGGCGGCGGCGACACGGCGGAACACCGGATCGCCGGCCGCCATGCCGAGCTGCGCGCTTTGGCCGGAAAGCAACGCACGGGCAAAACGGTAGGCGAGCGTCGCCTTGCCGACGCCTTCCGGGCCGGTGACGAGCCAGGCGTGGTGCAGCCTTCCGCCGCCCAACGCGTCCTCGATCGCGCGCACGGCCTGGGCGTGGCCGACAAACCGGTCGTTCTCGCGTGGCGCCAATCCGGTCATCGTTGTCCTTAAGGGAGTCCTGCCCATAAGCTACCACCACGAGGATTCAGGGAAACCATGGCAGAAGACGAGTCTGAGACTTCACGCGACAGAATCCTGGGCATGGACCGCACTATTCCGCGGCGGGATTTCCTGAGCGGCGTGGCGCTGAGTGCCGCCGCCATCGCATCCGGCCTGCCGCCTTCCCGCGCGTTAGCGACCGAGGCGGGTGCGCCGGCGCCGCAGGATGTCGCAGGCTACTATCCGCCAGTGCTGACCGGACTGCGCGGCAGCCACCCCGGATCGTTCGAAGCGGCACACGCATTGCGCGACGGCAAGTTCTGGGACCATCGCGAAACAGTCGCGGATGCGGGCGAGCCGTTCGACCTGGTCGTGGTCGGCGGCGGCATCAGCGGCCTGTCCGCGGCGCATTTCTACCGCGCGGCAAGGCCCGATGCGCGCATCCTCATTCTCGACAATCACGACGATTTCGGCGGCCACGCGAAACGCAACGAGTTCCACCAGGACGGCCGCATGGAACTGATGAATGGCGGCACGCTGGAAATCGACAGCCCGCGCCCCTACAGCAAGGTCGCCGACGGGTTGATCCGCTCGCTCGGCATCGATCCGCCGGCGCTCGCTAAGTCGTGCACGGACGAGGATTTTTATGCGCGGCTCAAAATGGGCAAGGGCCTCTTCTTCGATCGCGGAACCTTTGGCGCGGACAAGATCGTTGGCGGCAGCGGCGACAAGCCCTGGCGCGACGTGCTGGAAAGCGCGCCGTTGTCGCCGCAAGTAAAACTGGATATCGCGCGCATTTACGAGGCGAAAACCGATCCCATGCCGGGACTCAAATCGGCCGAGAAAAAAGACCGGCTGTCGCGCATGAGTTACGACGACTACCTGGTAAAGATCTGCAAGGCGGACCCAGGCGTCATTCCGTTCTTCCGCGCCATGAGCCTGGACGAATGGGGCGTCGGTGGCGATGCGGTCTCGGCGCTCGATGTGTGGACCTTCGACTTCCCGGGCTTCCAGGGATTGGGGCTGGAACCCGGCAGCGCGCCGCGCATGGGTTACACCGCATCCGGCTACGCCGATGGCGAGTCCTACAAGTTCCATTTCCCCGACGGCAACGCCAGCATCGCACGGCTGCTGGTGCGCAGCCTGATCCCGGCCGCAATGCCCGGCAACACGGCAGAAGACGTGGTGACCGCGCGCGCCGATTACAGCAAGCTCGACATGCCTGACGCTACGACGCGCATCCGCCTCTCCAGCATCGTCGTCGGCGTGCGCAACACCGGCAAGGCCGATGCACCGGACGGTGTCGAAATCGCCTACACGCGCGCCGGAACCGTGCACAAGATCCGGGCGAAAAACACCATTCTCGCCTGCTATAACACGATGATTCCGTATCTATGCCCCGAACTGCCGCAGCCGCAGAAGGACGCGCTGCATTATCTGGTGAAAATCCCGCTGGTCTATACCAGCGTCGCGATCAGGAACTGGCGCGCATTTCAGTCGCTCGGCGTGTCGTATGTGTATTGTCCGGGCGCCTACCACACGACGTTCCGGCTCAATCCGAAGACCACGATCGGCGGTTACACCAGCGTCACGAACCCGGACGACCCTGCTTTGGTCTTCATGGTTCGCGTGCCGTGCCTACCCGGCCTCGACGAACGTTCGCAACACCGCGCCGGCCGCGCCGACCTGCTCGCAACGCCGTTCACGACCCTGGAGCGCAAGACCCGCGAACAGCTCGCCGCAGCACTCGGTCCGGCGGGCTTCGATCCCGCACGCGACATCACCGCCATCACGGTCAATCGCTGGCCGCATGGCTACGCGTATGAATACAACCATTTGTTCGATCCGGTATGGGCACCCGGGCAAGCTCCGCACGAAATCGGCCGCGCGCGGTTCGGGCGTATTGCGATCGCCAATTCGGACTCGGGCGCGGCGGCTTATACCGACTCCGCGATCGACCAGGCGCATCGAGCGGTGGGCGATATCTTGGCATTGGGGTAGCAACAACCCGGGGGTTTGGGGCCACGGC
>CAZZVF010000193.1:0-2760 GCA_964657355.1 uncultured Buchnera sp. | reverse complement strand
CCCCCACGGGTCGGGGGCAGCGCCCTCGCCTTCCCTACTTCTCCACCACAGGCTCGCACAAAACCCAGGCCCCCCGCCTGGCCAGCACGAACCGGTAATACAACGCCGAAGCCGCGATGATCAGCACCGTCGCGATCAGGCTAGGCTGGCCGATCTTGGGGTCGAGCAGGTTTGTGTAGATGACATAAGCCAGCACGATGAGGGCCAGGACTGGCGGCCAGGGAAAGAACGGCATCCGGTAGAATGCGTGTGCCGTGCTGCCGGTTCTGCGGCCGGCGATGACGGCGATGCAAAGGGCGGCATAGACCACGACGATCGTGGTCCCGGTCATGACGAGCAGCAGGTTTAGGCTCACGAAGCAGAGCAGGCTGGCGAGAACCCCGGTGACCAGGGTCGCGGCCCAGGGCGATTGGAAGCGCGGATGCACCAGGACGAGGGCGCGGTTGACGGGCGCGGTCCAGACGGCGTCCCGTCCGCTGCTGAACAGCATGCGCGAGACCAGCACCACGACGGCGATATCGGCGTTGACGATGGCGAGTGCGACCGAGAGGTTTATGGCGATACCGAGGCCTTTGCCGCCGCGTTCGCGTACGAAGTCGCCGAACATGGTGTCGGACGCGAACATCGATGCGAGGTCGGGTGCGCCGTGCAGCGCGGCGGCGAGCGGGAGGGCTTGCGAGACCACGCTGATGACCAGCGCCCACAGCACGGCGCGTGCGATGTGGCGTGGCGCGTCGTGCGTTTCCTCACCGAGATAGACGGCGTTTCCGTAGCCGTAGAAAGCGAAGATCGCAACCGAGGTGGCAAGGCCAATGACGCCGAAGGATGCGGGTGCGAGGTGGCCCGGTGCGTCGAGAAAGACCGGGTGGATGACGAGGTCGACCCACGGGCGTGCGGGATAGAGCAGGCCGAGCCCGGTGACGACGACGAGGGCGATGAGTTCCAGCAGCAGGAATGCGCCGGTGATGAGGGCGTTTGTCCGCACGTTGAGGATGGCGCATAGCGTGGTGAAGACGACGCAGACGAGCGCCGCCACCACGTTCGATGCACCAGGAAAGATCGCGGTTATGTAATTGCCGAGGCCGAGTGCCACGACCGATATGTTCAAGAGCAGCACGACGAGGTTGACGCCGAGGATGACGAAGCCTGCGAGTGGCCCGAGGGTGCGGCCGACGATGGCGTATTCGCCGCCGGTGAGCGGAAAGGCCGAGGAGAGTTCGGCATAGACATAGGCGGTGAGAAGGCTGACGAACGCCGCGCCGGCAAAGGCGATCAATGCGCCGGACCCTGCCTGTTCGACCACGCCCGGCACGACGATGAAGATGGACGATGCGGGCGTCACCGAAGACAGCGTGATCAGCAGCGCGCCGAACAGCTTCATGTTGCGGCTGAATGCCGGTGCTACTTCTGCCATTGGCGCGTCACTTCGGAAGGGTGGTCACAAATAAAATGCGTGTTCTATGGGCTGCACATGCTCTAGCAAGTCCTGCGCCTCGCCGCGTTTGACCGCTGCGAACAACGCCGGGTAGCTCGCCGGCAGGTAGTCGTGCAGCGGGTTTTTCGGCTCGAACCGGCGCAGGGCTTGGAAGATGTCGGTCGGAAGCGGCACTGCGCTCGCGTCCCGCGGCGTGAGCTTATGCGTGATGCCGTGATGCGCAGCGGCGAGAATTGCGGCCATGACCAGGTGTGGCGATGCGTCGGCGCCGGCGACGCGATGTTCGATGCGCCGTGCGTCGGCGGGACCGGTTGGAATCCGGAAGGCGGCGGCACGATTATTGTCGCCCCACGCACTCGATTGCGCCACGAACGCGCCGTGGCGAAAGCGGCGCCAGGCGCTGAAATTGGGCGCGAACAATGCCATGCTGGGCGCGTGCAGGGCCTGCATGCCCGCGATGGCGTGTTCTAGCAAAATCCGTCCGCCCTGCCCGGCAAACAAATTCGCGCCGTCCTCGTCGGTCATGCTGAGGTGGATGTGCAGGCCGTTACCGGAGTGTTCTGCGTAAGGTTTGGCCATGAAGCTGGCGCGCTGGCCGAGGCTCGCGGCAACGCCGATCGTGGCC
The DNA here is from genome assembly GCA_964657355.1 of uncultured Buchnera sp. GTDB lineage: Bacteria > Pseudomonadota > Alphaproteobacteria > Acetobacterales > Acetobacteraceae > BOG-908. Next base: position 700 of record CAZZVF010000193.1, on the reverse strand, counting down.
CGGCGCAGCAGTGCTGCTTCGTCCGCGGCGCGCAGCGGATTCGGCGCGTGGCGCAGGTTCAGTTCGAACTGGCCGGGCCCGTATTCGGAAACGAGCACCCCGGCTTGGATGCCTTGCAGTTGTAGCGCCTCGTGCAGGCCGTGCAGCATGGCGGCCTGGTCTTCGATGGCTTGCAGGCAGAGGTGGCCGGCGTTGCCGGGGGCCCTGCCATGACGGCCGGGAGGCGGCGCGGGCGTGCCGTCGGCGTTCGTCGTGACGAGGGTGAACTCGAGTTCGCAGGCGGTGACTGGATGAAGCCCATCGGCGCGGCAACGGTCGACGACGGTTTGCAGGATGGCGCGTGGGTCGAACCAGATATTGTGCATGGAAAGCAGGCATTGCGCGATTTCGTGCTCCGACCAGGGCACCGGCTGGATGGTGCCGGGCACCGGCTGGCTGAGCGCGTCGGGATCGCCGTCGGTGGTGCCGATGCCCAACGGGCCCTGGTTGTGGCCGCGACCGTCGAGCACCAAGGCGCTGGCGGAAAACGCGACGCCATTCTGCACGGCGGACGGCCAGTCGGCGGCGGGGATTCGCTTGCCGCGGGGAATGCCGTTGAGGTCGACGACGAACGCATCGACGAAGCGGGTTCCGGGCGGCAGGACATCCATTCGGCAAGCTCTTCCATAGAAGCAGCGGAAAGGCCAGCTTCGAAACTGTG